>NZ_JBFUKN010000004.1:0-124331 GCF_056400845.1 Mycobacterium sp. P4_H6
GTATTCGATGAACGCTGCGACATCGGAGCCGATGAACATCTCGCCGTCACCGACGCCGACCACCAGCGGGGTGGAACGGCGGGCGGCGACGATGGTGCCGGGCTCGTCGGCGAAGGCGAAGACCAGGGTGAAATGACCCTCCAACCGCCGCAGCACCGACAGCACCGAGGCGACGAAATCTCCGGCGGTGTCCCCGGTGCGGTAGGCCTGGGCGACCAGGTGCACGGCGACCTCGGAGTCGGTGTCGCTGGCGAACTCGACGCCCGCGGTCTCCAACTCGGCGCGCAGGGCCGCGAAGTTCTCGATGATGCCGTTGTGCACGACGGCGAACTTGCCGCTGGCATCGCGGTGCGGATGGGCGTTGCGGTCGGTGGGACGGCCATGGGTGGCCCACCGGGTGTGCCCCATACCGGTCGTCCCGCCGAGGTCGCCCGCGTCGGCGTCCTTGAGGGCCTCTTCCAGATTGGCCAGCCGGCCCGCCCGTCGTTGCACGGTGAGTCCACCGGCGCCGTCGAGCAGTGCCACCCCCGAGGAGTCGTAGCCGCGGTATTCCATCCGCCGCAGCGCATCGACGACGACCTCGCAGGCAGGGCGCTGCCCGACATAGCCGACGATTCCACACATAGGGACCCAGGGTAGTGCAGCCGCCCTCGCAGCCCCGCCTTGCGCGGCGGCGAGGTGCTCATCGCCACAGTCGGCGATGACGGCCCGCAGGCGTCGACTAGGGTCTATGCGTGGCCAAGACGAAGAAACTCTTCGCTGCTCTGACCCGGCGCGGACCGCACCGCGTCCTGCGCGGAGACCTCGCTTTCGCCGGCCAGCCCGGCATCGTCTACACCCCTGAGTCGGGTCTGAGCCTGCCCGGTGTGGCGTTCGGCCACGATTGGCTGGCCGCCGCCGACCGCTATGCGGGCACCCTGGAGCACCTGGCGTCCTGGGGCATCGTGGCGGCCGCCCCCGACACCGAACGCTCACTGGCCCCATCGGCGCTCAATCTGGCCGTCGACCTGGGCACCACCTTGGACATTATCGCCGGGGTACGTCTGGGGCCAGGCCAGATCAGCGTGCATCCCGCCAAGCTGGGCGTCGTCGGCCACGGCTTCGGCGGATCGGCCGCGGTCTTCACCGCCGCCGGCCTGGGATCGCGACTGAAGGCCGCCGCGGCGCTGTTCCCCGCGGTCACCAGCCCACCCGCCGAACAGCCCGCCGCCGCRCTGACGCTGCCGGGCCTGATCCTGCGGGCACCTGGCGACACCACGGCCCTCAAATCCAATGCCGACGCACTCGCACACGCCTGGCCCGGAGCCATTCTGCGGACCGTGGCCAAGGCCGAGGCCGGCGGCCTCATCGAGGGACGCCGGCTGGCCAAGGCGGTCGGCCTGCCCGGCGCCGACAAGGGCACCCAGAAGGCGACCCGCGCGTTGCTGACCGGCTACCTGTTGTACGTACTGACCGGCGACAAGGAGTACCGCGACTTCGCCGATCCCGAGGTGGTGCTGCCCAAGACGGTGGCACCCGACCCGGAGGCCGCCCAGCCCTCGCTGGAGGACAAGGTCGTCGCGCTGCTGAAGGGCTGACGCCCTCGACGCACTCCCAACCAACCGGTTGGTGATATAACTCTTCCATGCGCACAGGAATCTTCCTCAGCTATGCGGGCGGCTTCAAACAGGCCGTCGAGCAGGTCGTCGAACTGGAAAAGGTCGGCGTCGACATCGCGCTGGTGGCCGAGGCCTATTCCTATGACGCCATCAGCCAGCTCGGATACCTGGCGGCCAAGACCTCGACGATCGAACTCGGGTCCGGCGTCGTGCCCATCTACGTGCGCACCCCCACCCTGCTGGCCATGACCGCAGCCGGCCTGGACTACGTGTCCGACGGGCGCTTCCGGCTCGGCATCGGCACGTCGGGCCCACAGGTGATGGAGGGCTTCCACGGCGTCCCGTTCGACGCCCCGATGGGCCGTACCCGTGAGGTTGTCGAAATCTGCAGGCAGGTGTGGCGCCGCGAGAAGGTGAATTACGACGGCAAGCACTACCAGATCCCGCTGCCCGAGGGTCGCGGCACCGGGCTCGGCAAGCCGCTGCGCCTCATCAATCACCCTGTGCGAGAGAATATCCCGATCACCATCGCGGCACTGGGGCCGAAAAACGTTGAGCTGACCGCAGAAATCGCCGAGGGCTGGCAGCCGGTGTTCTTCTACCCGGAGAAGTCCGACGAGGTGTGGGGTGACGCCCTGCGCGCCGGCTATGCCAAGCGCGATCCCGCCCGCGGCCCATTGGACATCATGGTCAGCGCCAGCCTCGCCATCGGCGATGACGTCGAGGACCGGCTGGCCTGGGCCAAACCGCAACTGGCGCTGTACATCGGCGGCATGGGCGCCAAGGGCAAGAACTTCTACCACAACCTGGCCACCCGATACGGGTTCGGCGAGGTCGCCGACCACATCCAGGACCTGTTCCTGGCGGGCAAGAAGGACGAGGCGATCGCCGCGGTGCCCGACGAGCTGGTGCGCCACGTGTCGCTGGTCGGACCGCGCGGATTCGTGAAGGAACGGCTGGCTGCCTACAAGGAGGCCGGCGTCACGACGATGCTGGTCCATCCACTGGCCACCGACGAGGCCGAGGCCGTGCGATTCACCGAGGAATTGGTGACGCTCACCTCATAGTTTCCGGCATTGGGCTTCCTTGGGTATCCTGGGTGACAGCGGCATCGTCTGTTCTGCCTTTTGCCGCTTCGCCAAGGCCAGTTCTTGAGCCTTGCTCGATCGTCACACCGAGAGCCGCGGGAACCATCCGCGCCGGGCAGGACGACCATTCCTATCCATGGAGCATTCTTGTCTACGTTTGCCGACTTCGGCCTGCCCGAAGCCGTTGTCAACACACTCACTGCCGCAGGCATCGAGTCCCCTTTCCCCATTCAGTCCGCGACACTTCCCGATTCGCTGGCCGGCCGCGATGTGCTCGGCCGCGGTCGCACCGGATCCGGTAAGACCTACGCATTCCTGCTTCCGGTCGTCGCCCGCCTGGCCGCCTCGGACACGCCGCGGCGTGCCGGTCGGCCGCGTGCGCTGATCCTGGCGCCGACCCGCGAGCTGGCCACCCAGATCGACGCGTCGCTCGCACCGTTGGCCAAGGCCACCGGCCTGCGTTCGGTGACCGTGTTCGGCGGCGTCAGCGCCGGGCCGCAGATCCAGAAGCTGCGCGACGGTGTCGATATCGTCATCGCCTGCCCCGGCCGGCTGGAAGACCACGTGAAGTCCGGTCATGCCGACCTGTCCGCGGTGCAGATCACCGTGCTCGACGAGGCCGATCACATGGCCGACCTCGGCTTCCTGCCTCCGGTGAAGCGCCTGCTCGACCGCACACCGCGCGACTGCCAGCGGCTGCTGTTCTCGGCCACCCTCGATGGTGGCGTCGACGTGCTGGTCCAGCGCTACCTGCGCGACCCGATCGTGCACAGCGTCGACTCCGAGAATTCACCGGTCTCCACCCTGGTGCACCACGTCCTGCACGTGGATGGCGCAGCGCGTTTCGACGTGCTGGCCGACCTGGCCGCATCGCCGGGCCGCACCATCGTGTTCGCCCGCACCAAGTACGGCGCCAAAGGCCTTGCTCGCAAGCTGAATTCACGTGGCGTGCCGGCAGTTGAACTGCACGGCAACCTTTCCCAGAACGCCCGTACCCGCAATCTCGGGGCGTTCTCCGATGGCTCCGCCTCGGTGCTGGTCGCCACCGATATCGCCGCACGCGGTATCCACGTCGACGACGTCAACCTGGTGGTGCACGCCGACCCGCCGGTCGAGCACAAGGCCTACCTGCACCGGTCCGGGCGTACCGCCCGCGCCGGTAACGACGGCACCGTGGTGACCCTGATGGTCGACGATCAGGTCGCCGATGTGCGGGTGCTGACCCGCAAGGCCGGCGTCAAGCCGACCATCACCAAGTTCAGCGGCGCCTCACACCCGGTGCTGCAGGAGATCGCCCCCGGCGAGCGTTCCTTCACCGGCGGTCTCGTGATCGAGACCCCGGAAGCACCTGCACGCACCTCGCAGCAGCCCGGACGCCGCCGCAGGCCCCAGCGCCACAACGGTGCCGGCGGCGCAGCTCCGGCCGGCTCGGGCCACACCGGCGGCGGTCGCTCCAGTGGCGGTCGCGGCGGACAGCGCCGCACCGGTTCCGGAACGGCGCGCACCGGTTCGCGCTAGCTTTTGCAATGAGATCGGCGACATGGTCGCGGCTGAATTTTCAGTCGCGACCGTGTTGTCTCTCTGAAAGGATCTCCCGTGGCCCGGAGCAGCAGCACGCGCACAGCGGTCATGTTGGTGATCGCGCTGACCCTGTCGATCGGCGCAGCGCCGGTGGCCCTCGCGCAGCTGCGCGACATCACCCTCACCCTGGTCCGCCACGCGCAGTCCGCGGGCAACGCCTCCGGTCTCATCGACACCTCGACCCCCGGGCCGGTACTCACCGAACTGGGCGTGCACGAGGCGGAGTCCGTCGCCGGCGCGCTACGGGGCAAGGGCCAGACCTACGACGCCATCTTCGCGTCGACCATGGTCCGGACCCAGCAGACCGCACAGCCGATGGCGGCGGCTCTCCATGAACCGGTCGTGGTGTTGCCGGGCCTGCGCGAGATCGAAGCCGGCAACTACGAGGGCCTGCCCGAGGCCGAGGCGGGCACCACCTACTTCCACGCACCCCTACAGTGGCTGCGTGGTGATCGCGCCGCGCGCATACCGGGTTCGATCGACGGCAATGAATTCGACGCCCGGTACGACGAAGCCGTCGAGACCATGTACCGGGACACCATCGGCGACCCGGACCCCAACGTCCTTGCCTACTCGCACGGGGCCGCCATCATGATGTGGGTCGCCATGAACGTGCGCGGAGTGGACACGGCGTCTCTGGCGACCACACCGCTGCAGAACACCGGATACTTTGTGATACGCGGCAATCCGGCCGACGGCTGGGACCTGGTCACCCGCAGCCCCTAGCTCACGGCCCGACCTGCGGCAGTTCGTCGGCGGCGATCTCGCAGGGCGTGTCGGACGGCACCGGCTCGGCGGGCGGTTCGGCCACCGGCGTCGGCGCCAACGGTTCCGGCGGCACCGCAACGGGCACAACGTTTTCCACCGGCACCTCCTCCTCGGCAGGCTGCTCCCCCGGTTCCGCCACGGATGTCTCGTCCTCCAGCGGTTCCTCCTCCTCGGCGTCTTCGTCGTCCACGTCGCCCTCGTCCTCGATCCCGTCCAGGTCGTCTGGCTCGGTGTCCTCCGGGACATCGTCGGTGAGGGAGTCCAGATCACCGGCAGCCCCCAGACTTTCGCCGAGTCCGTCACCGCCGGAACCGAACAGGCTGCCCAGCAGGTCGGCGAAGGACTGTCCGAGACCGGACAGTCCCGACATGCCCGACATGCCCGACATGCCCGGACCGAGCGGCGAAGCGGCAGTCGGCATGGGTGCCGCGGCCATCGGATCCAGCGCCGCCGGTGGGTGCGCAGGTGGCGCCGCCAATGGCGGTGCCATCGGGACGGCAGGGGCCTGAGCGGGGGCCGCACCCGCAGGTACCGGGCCCGCAACATACCCGGCCGGCGCCACCGGAGCCGGGGATGACGGACCGGAAACCGACTCGGCGACAGAAGGTTCGGTCACCGACAGGCCGGGTCGCTCGAACACGACCGAGGCCTCCGCAACGATCGCTGCAACGGCATCGCGGTACGCCTGCCGGACCGCCGACTCGGTGTCCCGCATCGCGCAAACCCAGTCGAGGGCAATATCGTTGGCCACGAACGGCGCGACCTGCATGTCCACCATTTCGCTGGCGCCGGCCCGGTCCCCGGTTCCGGTCGTCACGATGCGGGATGCGCTCAACCATTCGGCCCTCATCCCCCGCGCCTCGATGTCCTGCGCGGTGCCGACCTTGGCATCGATCAACTGCCGCAGCCGGTTTCGCAGGTCCGTGAGCGCGGCCGCGGCGCCGCGCAGCCCGTCGAGGGAGGTGGCCGCCGCTTCCGCGTGGCGCGCCAGGTGATCGGCGGCCGCCTCGGCTCCGGCACCCCGCCATGCCGTGGCCAGCGCTCGCCGTGCCTGTTCCTGCAGCAGCAGTGCCCCCTCGGCTCCGGCGACGGCTGCCGACAGCGTGCGATTGTCGTCATCCAGCGCCTGCAGGTCCATACCGTCCTCGGCGGTGTACGCGGCGTGCAGGCCGGCCGGCTCCGGCGCCGAATGCCCGAGCAGGCGACAGGCCCGCGCATACTCGGTCATCACCTCGACCGCGGGCGCTCCCGCTTCCAGCACGTCCATCATCCGATCCGGCGTGCGGCGCGGTCATCGATCTGCGCGTAATCCTCGGCGGAAACCCGAAGCTGCGAAGCTATTTCGCGGCAGCTGCGCGACCAGCCGCGCAGTGCGCCGATGGTGTGCTCGACAGACCGGCGCACCTCGCCGCCTCCGTCGGTGTACTCCCGGCCGGCGCGCGTACCGGAGAACGTCAGCGCTGCCTGGCATCGCTGCAACGCGCTGTCCACCTGGTCGGCGGCGTTGTCGTAGCGGTGCGCGATATCGAGTACCGCGGCGGCATCCATCCGGGCAGAGTCGAAAAGTCCCATACCCGAATTGGACGCAGCGGCGCCCGGTTCGGTTCCCCTCCGGCAGAGACTATTTCTGTTGGCTGACCGATTCGGCGACCCGCACCGCGAGCTGGCGGGCGGTGTCCGCGTCGGCGGCTTCCACCATCACCCGGACGACCTGCTCGGTGCCCGACGGGCGTAGCAGGATCCGGCCGGTGTCACCCAGTTCGGCCTCGGCCGCAGCGACCGCGGTCCGCACCGTGTCGGTCTGGGCAACGGTCGCCTTGTCGGCGACGGCGACATTGATCAGCACCTGCGGCAAGGTCTGCATCGGCTCGCACAGCTGGGCAAGTGTGGAGCCGGTCTGCGCCATCCGCGACATCAGCCGCAGCCCGGTGACGATCCCGTCGCCGGTGGTGCCGAAGCTCGGCAACACGATGTGACCCGACTGTTCGCCACCCAGCGAGAACTCACCGGCCCGCAGTTCCTCGAGCACGTACCGGTCACCGACCGCGGTGGTACGGACCTCGATACCGGCCGCCCGCATCGCCAGGTGCAGTCCCAGATTGCTCATCACGGTGGCGACCAGGGTGTTGGAGGCCAACTCGCCGGCTTCCTGCATGGCCAGCGCCATCATCACCATGATGGCGTCACCGTCGATCAGCTCACCGGCGGCGTCGACGGCCAGGCAACGGTCGGCGTCGCCGTCATGGGCCAGGCCCAGATCGGCGCCGTGCGTGACGACGGCGGCCTGCAGCTCCTCCATATGGGTGGATCCGCAGCCGTCGTTGATATTGAGCCCGTTGGGCGCGGCGTTCAGGGTGATGACCTCGGCGCCGGCCGCGCGGTACGCCAGCGGGGCGGCGGTATAGGCGGCGCCATTGGCACAGTCGACCACCACTTTGACCCCGTCAAGCCTGGTGGTGACGGCTTTGGCGACGTGCCGCAGATAGCGGTCCAGGGCGTCCTCGGCATCGACGACCCGCCCGATGCCACCACCGAGTGGACGGACGCCCGGACCGGAGGTCAACAGTTCATCGATGCGGTCCTCGGTGGCGTCGTCGAGCTTGTGCCCGCCGGGGCCGAAGATCTTGATGCCGTTGTCGGGCATCGGATTGTGCGACGCGGAGATCATGATGCCGAAATCCGCGTCATAGGCGCTGGTCAGATAGGCCACCGCGGGAGTGGGGAGCACCCCGACACGTAACGCATCGATGCCCTCACTGGTCAGGCCGGCGATCACCGCGGCCTCCAGCATTTCACCACTGGCGCGCGGGTCGCGCCCCACCACGGCGACCCTGCGCCGGGAGCCGCCGGCAGATCCCAGCCGCCGGGCAGCGGCAGCGCCCAGTGCGAGCGCCAACTCGGCGGTCAGGTCGAGATTGGCGACTCCGCGCACGCCGTCGGTGCCGAACAGTCGAGCCATGCCCACAAATTTCTCACACGAGACGCCCAAAGAGCCAACTGGCAACCCCTGAACCCGTGTCGGCGCCCGATCGATACCCGCTCGTGGCCGGAACGGACCACCGCCCGCACCCTGGCGGGTACGGGCGGTGGGGATGCTGCTGGTCGACCTGATCTGACTACCCGACAGGGGCAGGAACTGGGGTCGTGGTGGTGGGCGTCACCGGAGATTCGGAACCCTCGATCGCAGGCTCCTCGTCGCCGGTCACGTCATCGGGTGCGGGCGCCTCGGTCTCCGTCGCGGGCTCCTCGGAGAAGGAAGCCCCCTCGGCGGTACCCGGCGCATCGATCACACCGGAGGAACCGTCCTCGACGGTGGCGGTGTTCTGCCGGAAGTCGACGGCACCGATGTCGTTGTTGCACACGCTCTGCTGCGCGCCACTGGCGTCGACGCTCTCGGCGACGGTGGAGATCGTGGTGGCATCGCTGTCGCAGACACCTGCGGCGATCTGGGTGGCCGTCTCAAGGGGCACACCGGTGAGAACGCCGGCGGTGCCGATGGCGAGGTCCACACGTCCGTCGCCGGGCTCGGCGTTGGCCGCTGCGGCTCCTCCGAACAGAAGCAGTGCGCTACCAAGGGCGGCACCGGCGGTCACTCGCGTAAAGGTCATCTTGTTCATATTCATCCTTTCAGTCAGCGAAGCGGTGCCGGTCCCCCACGAGCTGACTGACTCGTACCGACGGCAGATTCTCTGCCTGGGCGCATGCTGCAGCGCCCCCGCTCCACACCCAAGGTGGTCCAGCGCCGCACGCAGTGTCAAACCCACCCCGCAAACATCGGCGTCAGGGCCAACATATCGCCGAGGCTCGAAAATTCGCTGCGGGCGAGGGCCTTGCAAGGCAAAACGCCGAGATGAACAGTGACGGACCCGGCGAGGTCGGCACCCCCGACGCCTTTACCCACACCCTGCGGCGAAGACATCAGCTAACAAGGTCACGATAAAAAGAAACCGCCGGGTGTGGATCGGAATCCACACCCGGCGGTGCCAAGACTGAACAGATCAGCGCTTGCTGTACTGCGGAGCCTTACGGGCCTTCTTGAGGCCGTACTTCTTGCGCTCGATGGCACGCGGGTCACGCGTGAGGAAGCCGGCCTTCTTCAGGGCCGGACGGTCCTCGGGCTGCACGATGATCAGTGCACGCGCGATGGCCAGACGCAGTGCGCCGGCCTGCCCGGACGGGCCACCACCGTCGAGGTGGGCGTAGATGTCGAAGCTGTCCACGCGATCCACGGTCACCAGCGGAGCCTTGATCAGCTGCTGATGCACCTTGTTCGGGAAGTAGGCCTCCAGGGTGCGGCCGTCCAGATGGAACTTGCCGGTGCCGGGCACCAGGCGCACCCGGACGACGGCCTCTTTACGGCGGCCGACCGTCTGGATGGGGCGGTCGATGTAGATCGGCTCGCGCGGAGCGGCTTCCTCGACTGCGGCTTCCACGATGACGGTCTCGTCGGCGGTTTCGGTCGCCTCAGGCGCCTGCACGGCGTCTTCGGTCACTTCCACCTCGACAACCTCGGTCTCGTTCACTTCGGTCACTGGGCCACCTGCTTGATCTCGAACGGAATCGGCTGCTGCGCGGCATGCGGATGCTCCGGGCCGGCGTACACCTTCAGCTTCTTCTGAACCTGGCGACTCAGCTTGTTGTGCGGCAGCATCCCGATGATCGCGTTCTCCACGACACGGGTGGGGTGCTTCTCCAGCAGCTCGCCGATGGTGCGCTTGCGCAGACCGCCCGGGTAACCCGAGTGGCTGTAAGCGAACTTGTTGGTGAGCTTGTCGCCGCTGACGGCGATCTTCTCGGCGTTGATGACGATGACGAAGTCGCCACCGTCGACGTTGGGCGTGAATGTCGGCTTGTGCTTGCCGCGCAGCAGCTTGGCTGCTTCGACGGCGAGACGGCCGAGCACCACGTCTTGGGCGTCGATGACGTACCACGAACGCGTGGTGTCACCCGCCTTCGGCGTGTAAGTAGGCACAGTGCTTACCTTCTACTCTCGGGTTACGGTGCCGGTCAGGCGGACGCGCTCAGGGTTACCCGGCGACCGACGTTGACCCGGGACCCGTATGCCCGGATGGGCAGCACACGCCAACGGAGGAGCTTACCGGCCGCCATCCGCCCAGGTCAAAACGCGGTTCCTGGGGACCATTGTGGGCTTGTGTGCGAAGAATCGGCCGGAAGTGACACACGAGCCGACACTCGCCCGATCAGAGTTCAGCAGTGTCGGTCTCGTTGAGCGCGTCGAGCCGCGAGGTGTCCTTGAGCGCGACGCCGGATCGCCCCAGGGCCAGCGCCCCGCCGATCAGGCCTGCGGCCACCCGCGCCGCCTCGGCGTAGCCCAACCCGTCGGGCGGATGGATATTGGAGATGCAGTTGCGGTCGGCGTCGGTGCGGCCGGGCCGGGGCAGGTGCGTCAAATAGATGCCGAGGCTGTCGGCGACGCTCAGACCGGGACGTTCCCCGATGATCAGCACCAGTGTGCGTGCGCCCTGCGCCGCCGCGATGTGATCGCCGAGCGCGACGCGGGCCTGGGTGGCGATCACCGGTGGGGCCAGGGTGTACCGGTCACCCAGCCGCCCCACCAGGGCTTTCAGCAGGGCGGCGCCGTGGTGGCTCAGCGCGGTGGGCGACAGTCCGTCGGCCAGCACGAAGCCGATATCGGCGGGCGCGCTGGGTACCTGCATGTCCTCGGCGGGCATCCGGCCCAGATCCGGGCGGCGCAGGTACWCCTCGCGCGTGCTCGCCCTGCTGGTCACGACCACCGGGTCACCGATCCCGGCCTCGCGCACCGCGGCGGCGAGGGCATCGGTGTCCAGCGGGATGTGCACGGCGTCGCGGGCCGCGGCATGCGCGGCCGCCAGCGCCAGGACCTCACGGGTGGGCAGGGCATTGCCGGCCCGGCCCAGCCCGATCCTGGCCTGGGTGGTCTTGCGCAGTTCGGCCCAGAACTCCTGGACCGCCGAATCACCCTCCCGGGTCGGAATGTCGGCGGCATCACTACTACTACTCACAGCGCTCCTCATGTAGCAGAGGTGAGCGCACGCAACGGTGAGTGCGTCAGATCGAACGGTGTCAGACGGCCGGCCTCGTCGACCATCCCGACCTTGCGCAGCCAGGCCTCGAACTCCGGGGCCGGCCGCAGTCCCAGGGTGCGGCGGGTGGTGAGCACGTCGTGGAAGGACAGGCTCTGATAGCCCAGCATCACGTCATCGGCTCCCGGCACGGTGATCACGAACGCCGCGCCGGCCGCCGCCAGCAGCGTCAGCAGGGTGTCCATGTCGTTCTGGTCGGCCTCGGCGTGGTTGGTGTAGCAGACATCCACGCCCATGGGCAGCCCGAGCAGCTTGCCGCAGAAGTGGTCTTCCAGCCCGGCCCGGATGATCTGCTTGCCGTCATAGAGGTATTCCGGCCCGATGAAACCGACGACGGTGTTGACCAGCAACGGGTTCAGGTCGCGCGCGACGGCGTAGGCCCGCGTCTCCAGGGTCTGCTGGTCGACCGGTTTGCCGCCGACACCCAGGTGGGTGTGTGAACTGAGCGCCGAGCCCTGCCCGGTCTCCAGGTACATCACGTTGTCACCGACGGTGCCGCGTCCCAGGCTCATCGCGGCGTCGCGTCCCTCCCGCAGCAGTGCGATGTCCACGCCGAAGGCGGAGTTCGCGCCCTCGGTCCCGGCGATGGACTGGAACACCAGGTCGACGGGCGCCCCGTTCTCGATCAACCCGATGGTGGTGGTGATGTGCGACAGCACGCAGGACTGCACCGGAATGTCGTAGCGGGTGCGGATGGAGTCCAGCAGCACCAACAGGTCGGCGGTGGCCTGCGGAGAGTCGGTCGCCGGGTTGATGCCGAGCACCGCATCCCCGCAGCCCAGTAGCAGCCCGTCCAGGACGGCCGCGGCGATACCGCGCGGGTCGTCGGTCGGATGGTTGGGCTGCAGCCGGGTCGCGAGCGTGCCGGGCAGGCCGATGGTGGTGCGGAACGACGCGGTGACCCGGGTGGCCGCCGCGACCGCGATGAGATCCTGGTTGCGCATGATCTTGCTGACCGCGGCCACCATCTCCGGAGTCAGCCCCGGGGCGACGGCCGCGATGCGCGTGGCGCTGTCGTCATGCGCGGAAGTCTCCAGCAGCCAGTCCCGCAGGCCGCCCACCGTCAGTCCCGATATCGCCGAAAAGGCTTGACGGTCATGGGTATCCATGATCAGCCGGGTGACCTCGTCGGTCTCGTAGGAGACGATCTCCTGATTGAGAAAAGTGTCCAGCGGCAGGTCTGCGAGCACCCACGCGGCGGCCGCGCGTTCGGCATCGTGCTCGGCGGCGCACCCGGCGAGCTGGTCGCCCGAGCGCAGCGGTGTGGCCTTGGCCATCACCTCCACGAGTCCGTCGAAGGCGTAGTTCACGCCGGAGACCTGCTGCCGGTAGATCACTTGAGCTCGTCCTCCGCCCGCGCCAGCATGGCGAATTCCTCATCGGGCGAGTTGGCCACCAGCTTGTGCCGGCTGTAGAACGCGAAATACAGCATGAATGCGGCGAAGACAGCCAGGCACCAGCCCGCGGCGACCGGGTCGACCAGGAAGGTGGCGATGACGGCGAACACCCCGATGACGAGGGCGAAGCCGGTGGTGGCGACACCGCCGGGGGTGCGATACGGCCGCGGCATATCCGGCTCGCGGCGGCGCAACACGATATGGCTGATCATCATCAGGACGTAGCTCAGCGCCGCACCGAAGACCGCCATGTTCAGCAGCATCGCGCCCTGCCCTGTCAGCGACAGCACGAACCCGATGATCCCGGGCACGATGAGCGCCAGCATGGGCGCCTTGCGCGAGTTGGTGACCGACAGCACCCTGGGCAGATATCCGGCCCGCGACAGCGCGAACAGCTGTCGCGAGTAGGCGTAGATGATGGAGAAGAAGCTGGCGATCAGGCCCGCCAGACCGATGTAGTTGACGATCTTGGCGGCGGTGCCGTCGCCGAGCGCCTCGACCAGTGGGTTACCCGATGACGACATCGCCGCCGCACCGCCGGCGCCGGTGGTGAGGATCAGCACGGCGGCGCAGGTGACCAGCAGGACGCCCATGCCGGCGATGATGCCGCGCGGCACGTTGCGTTCGGGGTTGGCGGTCTCCTCGGCGGCCAGCGGCACGCCTTCGATCGCCAGGAAGAACCAGATGGCGAACGGGAAGGCGGCCCAGATGCCGAGGTAACCGTTGGGCAGCCAGCTGGAGGCGCCGGCGGCGCTCTCGTCGACGGCCATGTCGGTCAGGTTGGCGACATCGAAGTGCCCCACGGCGGCGATGGCGAACACCAGCAGACCGACCAGTGCGATGGCGGTGATCACGAACATCACCTTGAGCGCCTCACCCACACCGGCCAGATGGATGCCGATGAAGATGGCGTAGGCCACCAGGTACACCCACCAACCGTCGGTGATGCCGAACAGCCCCAGCGACTCGACATAGGCCCCGATGAAGGTGGCGATGGCCGCAGGCGCGATGGCGTACTCGATGAGAATGGCTGTGCCGGTGGCAAAACCACCCCACGGGCCCATCGCGCGGCGCGCGAAGGTGTAGCCGCCACCGGCGGCCGGCAGCGCCGAGGACAGCTCGGCCATGCCCAGCACCAGCGCCAGGTACATGCCCGCGATGATGACCGCGGCGATCGCGAGACCGCCGAACCCGCCCTGCTCCAGGCCGAAGTTCCAGCCCGAGTAGTCGCCGGAAATGACATAGCTGATGCCGAGACCTGCCAGCAACACCCAGCCCGCGGTGCCCGATTTGAGCTGACGCTTCTGCAGATAGTCCGCACTCTCGAGGTGTTCTTCAACACCGGCCACTTGGAACTCCTTCGTTCACAGTGCAATCAAGTCTTTTCTGAATTTCACGACGCTGCCTGACTACTGCCAGCCTCGGGCTGACCGGGAAGGCGTGGCGGCAACCGAAACCTTGCGAGATGCTCCTGCCCGRCCACGGACTTCCAGCGTTCGACTGCTCAACTCCGGGCAGCCTAAAGGTCTGATACCCAACCTTTGATACAGCAGTATCGTCCGTTAAGGCTGCCGTGTCCAGCCCAACATGGCCTCAAACGTGGCCGAGGTGATGATCGGTCAGCGACTTCAGCGGCAGTCCGGCCACGATGCGGGCGGCGTTGTGCCCCATGGTCCGCGCCGCGGCGTCCGGCGTTCCGGCAGTCAGTTCGAACACCGGTTGCGCGAGCTTCGCGTGGCATACACAGATATCCCCCGCCGCGCTGACGCCCACCCCGACCTGCAGCGGTGATTGCATTGCGGCCCGCACGGCGAGATCTGCTGCGGCGATGCCACGATCGGCGTCGGCCACCGGCTGCACCGACGACGGCACGCCCTCCTCCTCTATCCCCGCCAGCACCTCACGCACCGGGGGCCCGGCGCCGTCACTGAGTACGACGATCACCGGCCGGGACGGCTGGCCACCGCGGCCGGTGGACCTTTCAGCCACTGTCGCTCACCAGCACGCCGGCAGATCGGCCCGCGTAGGAGGCGACAAGGCCGGACGCCACCGCATTGCGCGGCCCCTCGGTGCCGCGGATGTTGCCTGTGCCGCAGACGATCCCATACGGGGCCAGGGCATCCGCGATGAGCTGCGGGATCTCGAAATCCAGGGCGCAGCCACCCAGCAGCACCACGAAGCCGATCTGACGCAGATCTCCGCCCGGAGCGACCGTGCGCAACGAACGCAGCGCATTGACGACGAAGATGCGTTCCTTGGCGGTCCGCCGGACGGTTCTGATCCGCTCCATCGAATGCCGTCCCGGAATCGGGTTCATGCTGTGCCCATCGAGGGTGACCACCCGGGCAAATGCCGTTGCCGGCAGCGGCTTCTCGAAGAACTGCACGGTGCCGTTCTCCAGCCGGACATGGAAGAAGCTCTCGGCCTTGCCGAGTGGGCATCGTTTGATGTCCTCGGCCAGTTCCAGATTGTCCAGGCCGAGTTCGGCATCGATGAGCTTGGTGACCAGATCGCCCGCCCCGGCAAGGTGCACCGCCTCGATCGAACCGTCGATCTCGATCAGCGCCGCGTCGGTGGATCCGCCGCCGAGGTCGAGCACGACGAGCGGTTTGTCGGTGCCGGGGGTGGTGAGGGCACCGAGCACCGCCATCTCGGCCTCGACCCCGCCCACGATGACCTCGACATCTTCGGCTCCGCCGGCACGCAGGCGGTCGGCCACCGCGGCGGCCACCGCCTGCATTCCGCTGTCCCGGGTGCGCACCATCGCGGCGAGTGCCACTGCGTTCTCCAGCGCCACCTCCCCGGCCACACCGCCGCGAACCTCCTGCGGGACAAAGGTGTCCACCGCAAGCAGGTCCTTGATGTGTACGTCGGCGACGGCGTGATCGGAGAGGTCGGCCATACTCTGGCGCACGTTCGCGATCATGCCGCCAGTGTTGGTGCCCGCCTCGCCGCTGACATCGGCCAACGGGCTGACCCGCTCGACGGCGGACATGATCTCGACGGCGCCGCGCGACACGTCGACTGTCGCACGACGGCTCTCGCCCTTGAGTTCGAGGGATCCCGCCGGAATGGTGCGATCGGCGACATCGCCGGCGGGTGTGCGGACGACCACCGCGGAGCGGTTCCCGGTCAGCGCCCGGGCCACCGGTGACACCACCCTGGTGGCTGCCGCATCGAGTTCGAAAATGGTGGCCAGCCCGTAGGCATTGGACAGGGTTCGGATGGACTGGCCCGGTCCGGCGACCTCCACCGCTGCCAACATGCCCAGCGGCACGGCATCGATACGCGACACCTCGTCGATCACCGGGATGGCGCCGTCCAGCCGGTTGACCACCAGGACGGCATCGTCGTTCCCGAGGATCGCCGCGGCCACCGCGACACCGCGACGGGTCGCGGCGTTGATCTGTCCCGCCGCGACCTCGAAGTCCACACCTCTGGGTACGACGACGATCACCGGTTCCGCCGTGGAGGTTTCGGCGAGCGCATCGAAACCGACGGTGGTGCCGACGCCCAAGCCGCGGCCACCCGGGGTGCGCGGGTCATGCCCGATCATCGTCGACTCGGTGATGATGGTCTCGGTGATGGTCTCCATCGCCATCCCGCTGATCACCGGGGTCGCCTCGTTGAGCAGCACGACGTCGAGATCGCCCACCGCGACACCTGCCACCCGCAGTGCGCGTTCGACCACATCGGCCACGCCGTCGACATTGCGCGGGGTGCCCTTGACGCCCGTGGTGGGCGCCAGGGCAGCCCCGAGGTACTGCACCGACCCGTCGGGTCCGATCGTCGCGGCGCTGGCCTCCGTCGTCGAGTTGCCGATGTCGACACCGACAACGGTCTGCGACATCAGTTCGCCAGGGCTTCAGCGAACTGCGGCACCACCTCGACCGGCTTTGCACCCTTGACGATCTGCTCGGTCTCCTTGAGATGCAGCAGGGCCGCCTTGGCCTGCCAGCGCGGCCGGGCCATCTGATCGTTCAGCGTCGGAACGGGTTCGGGTGATTCGCCTTTGGCGTACTGGGCCGCATTCGAGCCGACCTGCCGGTAGGTCTCCAGCGTCATCAGCGGGCTCTGCGGGAACAGTTCCAGGCTCGACAGCCGCGGCAGATCCCGCTGGTGGATCATCGTGGTGCCGCGGGACAGCAGGCCGATCGCGATACCGGATCCGGACAGCTTCGCCGCGGTGTGCGCGACGACGGCCAGGTCGCTGCTGTGCCGGATCCGCACGATGCGTGCCGACACCTCCTGCTCCTCGATACCGGCGAGAATCTGGCGGATCACATCGGCGTGCGACATCCCGGTGATGGTCTGGCTGAAGAAATCGGCGAACGCCGGCGAGATTCCCACCAGCACCTCATCGGTCCGCTTCCCCGACTCGGCCGGCTTCTCATCGACGAAAGTGAGTACCCTTTCCGACATTTCAGTCCACCTCTACTTCTGGGTTCTCGGCACTCGTCACGTGACGCAGCCGCTTCATCTCTTCCCACCGCGCCCCCGACGGACGGTAACCGGTACCGGGGCCCGCGTAGTCGTTGCGGTCGTTGACCGCCGAGAGCGGCTGCAGATCGCGGGTCATGATGGCCGAGGTCTGCAGCAGATCTCCCGAAACACGTTGGCGCAGCACGGTCAGCAGGTTCTCGGCGACATCACTGAAACCGGTCGATTCGAGCGCCTTGACCAGATCCAGGCCGGTCACGTTGCGGTCCATCACCTGCTGGGCACCCTTGAGGTCCTCCAACACGTCGCGCGGGATCAATTCGCGACTGCCGTGCGCGTACACCGCCGCCTCGATCTCGGCATCGCTGATCGCCGGCAGCTCCAGATAGCGGAACACCGCCTGCAACGCCTTACCCGCGCGGTGACGCGCGGCGAGGATGTCGGCTTCCTTCACATGCTGCAGTCCGCCGTCGATCTGCAGGTCACGCTGGATGGTGTTGAAATCGTCGAAATCCTCGGCGTCGACGTTGGATCCGGCGAACATGTTGTCGTAGTTGGGAGTTGCGGAGTAACCCGAGGTGATGAAATCGGTGCCGGGCATCATCTGCGGCAGCAGGCGCGCGACCCGGCGCATCGGCGAATGCGAGAACGACTGGTCGTTGCCGGAGGCACATTCCAGATCCACCGCCGAGGCGATGAGGTTCTCGGCGGCCACCGCCCGGATACCGGCGGGTACGGCACCGGGCACACCGATGCAGGAGATCGAACCGTTCTGCAGGCCCTGCACCCCGGCACCCTTGGTGACCAGGATGCAGCGGATCTCCAGGTACAGCATCGAGCGGCCCTCGGCGTTGCCCATCTGCACTTCGGAACCGGTGCCGGAGGTGAACCGCATCTTGATACCGCGGGAGGCATACGCCGCGGCCAGGAACGCCTTGGAGTACGGGGTGTCATCGCCGTCCACGAACACCGATTCGGTGCCGTAGACGGAGATCGTCTCGGCGTAGGCGGTGATGCCGCGCATGCCCAGCTCCAGCTCGGTGGCCTCTTCCAGCGCACACTGGGTCAGCCGTCCACCGGTGCCGACCTGGCTGCCGATCTGCAGCGCCATCGCGACCAGCGGTGCGTAGCGCACCACACCCAGCGTCGTTTCCACTTCCGAGAAACCGCGCAGCGACGCCTCCGCCGCCTCGCACGCAACCTGCAGCGGGTTGTCCCGGGCGCTGGTGCAGTGCGCCTGGTTGGCCGGGGTCCGGCGGGCCCGCATCTTCTGCATGCCCATCATGATCTCGACGATGTTCATCGTCTTGACGACCTCGAGCAGCTTGGCCGGGGTCAGGCCGCCGGTCACCGCGATTACCTCGTCGCGGGTGACCCGCGGATCGACCAGCATCGCCGCGATCTCCTGCGCGGGGATGGCCATCGACTGCTCGGTGGTCGCGACGTCGATGGCGTGATCGGCGATGAACTGGTCCAGGAAGTCGAAGTCGGCGCGGGCGCGCCCGTCCATCTCCACGATCGCACCGTCGACGACCCGCACACTGGGCTCGGGGTCGAACTCGCTGTCCATCGCGACCATGCCGACCTCGGGCCATTCCTGCACGAAGCCGTCCAGATTGACCGGTCGTTCCTCGAGGACCCTGGTCCGCTCGGACTGCCGCTTCTGACCCGTGTTGGGGGTCGAGGCCGCCTGCGGGGTTACTGCGGTCACCGATCTCTCCTATTCGTTGGTCGCGAGAATTTCGCGACGCTCGTAGACGTCAGCGGCCTCGCGCACCAGGCCCGCGAGCAGGGTGGCGCCGTATTCGCCTTCCAGCTCCTCGGCGATGGCTTCGAGTTCCGGCTTGGTCGATGCGTTGGGGCGCAACGCGTTATAGATCTGAAGGACGCGCTCATCGCTGATGGTGGTCATCTCCGCGGCCCGGCGCAGGTTGCCACCCAACTGCTTGCGACCCACCTTCTCGGCGATCTGAGCCTGCAGTCGCAGCGTCTGCGGGGTGATGCGCAGGTCCGAGGCAATCACCTCGCCCGACATCACCGCCTCCATGGTGATGTCAGCGATGGGTTTGCCGTTGGGGCTGAACAGCAGATCCTGCCGGTTCAGGCTCAACGGGTAGTCCACCGTTGGATCGAGGGTCGGTTCCGTCATGCACAGCTCCCAGGTGAGGGGTGACCGCAGGTGCGGGGCCACCCGACTTTTCGCTTGTGTGACGCGGGATGACCGCGACCCGCCCATTGTGTCTCCCGTCACGTTGCAACAACGTTGCACCAGCGGTGACCGACCTGGCCGTACGGGCAGTATTCGGTCCACCCACTCGTCCGGGGCCGGGCCTGCGGGTTACCGTGCACCCACCATGACCGATGTGCCGTCACCTGCCCGCGCCGACTTTCTGGCCGAGTTGAGCGCGCTGGGCGGGTACTTCGCGCTTCCCACCCAGGCTGGAACCCAATCACTCTGCCTGTCAAAGTTTTTCGCCGACACCGTGCTCACCGGGCACGTGGACCGCACCCGCGCCGCCTTCGCCGCCTCGGCGGACTGTGCACCGGACCAGATCCCGATCCGGATGGCGGCGTCGTCGTTCCAGCTCGCCGTCGCGGCGCGCCTGCTCTCACCCGTCATCGGCGGCGCGTTGTGTTTCGGGGCGGTACCGGTGCTCGACCACGAGTCGCTGCGGTGGACGCCGAGCGACGGGCACGCAGCGCAGTTCGCCGTACCCGATCCGGCCTGGCGGATGGTCGATCCGACGACGTCCGCGCAGGTCATCGCGGAATCGGTCATCCCTGTGCTGACGGAACTGGGCACCAGGCTGAACACCCTGGTGTCGCTGTCCCCACGGATCACGCTGGGCAATCTCACGTCGGCCGCCAACGGCGCGGTGACGGTGCTGGCCCTGTCGCGACCGCAGCTGGAGGCGTCGGGCCGGGCACTGGTGCGCGCGCTTCTGGCATCCGGTCCGCTGCGCGGAACGGGGACGTTCGTCGAGGGCCGGTTCCGCAGGCAGAGCTGCTGCCTGTACTACCAGGCGCCACGGTCCGGGCTGTGCGGTGATTGCGTGCTCGTCCCCGAGGCCGCGCCGTGAACGTTGCAACGTCGATGCAACGCTGCCTGCGCTAGCATTCGCCGCTCAGCAGCAGGACGGAGTTCGACCATGGGCTGGACACAGACCCGCGACGCACCGACCCAGCGGGAACACAGCGTCGGCGATGCCGACGCTTCAGTCGAAAACATCGATATAGCAGCATCTTTCATCGAACCCGCACCGATCCGGACGGTGTTCGTGATGAACGACGAGTTGCTCCGGCACGGCCTCATCCATGTCGTCACCCAGGGTGTCGGGATCAAGCTGGTGGGTGATCTCGCGCACGGTCCCGGACTCGTCGAGCGGCTGCGGTTGTTGCGGCCCGCACTCGTGTTCGTCGGCGCCGAGGCGGTGGCCGACCTGGCGTCGCTGCTGGCCGAACTCGACCCGGCGCCCAAGATCCTGGCCGTCATCGACGGCGACGATCCGCGCGAACGTGCGCTGCCGTTGGTCCGGGCCGGCGCCGACGCGGTCATCGACCGTCGCTCATCGACCGCGGACCTGCGCAACACCGTCCTGCGGGTGATCGAGGGCCATCGCGCCCTCGATGCCCGCAGCACCGAGACCCTGATGGCCGAACTGCGCGAGCAGGCTCGCCCCGGCGAATCGGGCACGCTCACCCGGCGTGAGCGCGAGGTCGTCGGGTTGCTCATCGAGGGACTCGACAACCGCGCGATCGCAGGCGCCTTGTTCATCTCGCAGGCCACCGTGAAGTTCCACCTGCACAACATCAAGAGCAAGTTCGGGGTGCACAGCCGCGCGGCCCTGGTCGCCGCGGTGCTGCGTGGGCGCCGGAATGCCTGAGGGTGTGACGGTACGGCTTCCGGTGCGCGGCCGTTCGGTGACGGTGGTCGGTTCATCCGACCGGGCACTGTCGGCGGTCGGCGCACTGACGACCGCGGGCGCGGCCGTCACGGTCATCGCATCCCGGCCGGCGCCGTATCTCGCGGATCTCGCCGAGCGCACACTGATCGCCCTGCAACAGCGCGAATTCCGCGCCTCCGACCTGGACACGGCCGATCTGCTCTGTGCGTACAGCGGCGACCCCGAGACGGACCGCGCGCTCGCCGCGCTGGCGACGGCTCGTGGCCTGTTCTGCATCGGACCGGACGATGACGGACACGCGGAGTCCTCGGGTGCCGCTGCGGGCACCGGCAGGGTCGTGCTCGTCGGCGGCGGTCCCGGCGATCCCGGTCTGCTCACCGTCGCCGGTCATGCGGCGTTGGGCGAGGCCGATGTCATCGTCACCGATCGGCTGGCCCCGGTGGGGGCTCTGCACGAGATCGCGCCCACAGCCCAGATCATCGACGTGTCGAAGATCCCCGGCGGCCGGCGCACCGAGCAGAGCGCGATCAACGCCATGCTGATCGAACATGCCCGCGCCGGTCGCATGGTGGTGCGCCTCAAGGGTGGTGACGGTTTCGTCTTCGGCCGCGGCGGCGAGGAACTCGACGAGTGCGTACGAGCCGGTGTCACCGTCGACGTGATTCCCGGGGTGAGTTCGGCGATCGCCGCGCCCGCCGCGGCGCTCATCCCGGTCACCCACCGCGGTCTGACCCAAGGCTTCACCGTCGTGTCGGGTCATGTCCCACCCGACCATCCCGAGTGCACGGTCAACTACGCGGCACTGGCACGGGCGAACACCACGATCGTGCTGATGATGGCCGTGGCCAATCTCGACACGATCACCCGTGCCCTCGTCGATGGCGGGATGCACCCGGACACCCCGGCGGCGGTGATCGCGGACGGCACCCTGTCCGGTCAGCAGGAGATCCGTGCCACCATCGGCACCGTCGGCGCTGCCGCACGGACCGCAGGAGTCAAGCCGCCCGCCACCACCATCATCGGCGCGGTGGCCGGTTTTGTGGCCGGCGAGTGCGATCGGCGGGCAGGCGCGCAGCGACCCGGGGAATGTCACGTACCTGTTGCAGCACAATTCGCCGGCTGATTCAGCCGGCGAATCGGGTGGCGAGTAGGGCTCAGGCCGGGAGCAGCATGGCCACGCCGGCGGCGAGCGCGGCGCCGAGCAACGGTCCGACCACGGGGACCCACGAGTAAGCCCAATCGGGCTTGGCCTTGCCTCGAATCGGCAAGAGTGCGTACGCGATACGGGGTCCCAGGTCGCGGGCCGGGTTGATGGCGTAACCGGTCGGACCACCGAGGCCGAACCCGATGGTGATCACCACGAACGAGACCGCCGCGTACCCCAGCGTCGTGTTGATCTCCGGGTTGGTCAGGACCCAGATGATCAGTACGAAGGTGGCAATGACCTCGGTGACGATGTTCCACCCGAAAGAACGCACAGCCGGTGAGGTGCAGAAGATCCCGCGCGTTCCGGAATTGTCGTCCATCTTGTCGAACTGCAGCTTGAAGGCAGCCCAGGCCAGGGAGGCGCCAACGAAGGCACCCGACAACTGGGCCGCCCAGTACACCGGCACGCTCGACCAGGGCACGTCGCCCGACAATGCCACCGCGAAAGTGACCGCCGGGTTGATGTGACCTCCCGCGGGATCGGCGATGCTGGCGCCGGTGAACACCCCGAACCCCCAGCCCAGCACAATCACGATCCAATCGCCGCCGCCGCCATAGGAGAACGAATTCTTCAGCGCCACCGCGGCCACCGCGCCACTGCCGAGCAGACACAGCACTGCGGTGCCCAGGAACTCCCATACGAAGATGTCGATGTTCGCCACGAACCCACCTATCTGATCGGCAAGATGCTCTGCTGCACAATGGTTGTCGTGATGCTCGGCACGGGGGCGCAAACCGGCAGAACCTGGGTGGCATCCTCACCGGAGGTAGTACCGCAACTGATCGGTTGGCGAGTTTTTGGCTAGGGTCTGCCGCCGATCGGCAATGGCCGTCCAAACGGCTGCCGCACCGGGTTGGTTCAGATTATGATCGAACCGAGGCAATACGCCCCCGTAAACGTCAAAATTGGTTGCGGGAACACCGATTCGAAAGGTCTTCCAATGAGTGCCATCAGCCTGACCAGGGCCACCAAAGTCGTCGAAGCGGCGGTCGAGAAGGCCGGTGAGATCGGCCAGCCGATGAACATCGCGGTCGTCGACGACGGCGGACACCTGGTGGCGTTCGCGCGCATGGACGGCGCCATCAAGGCGAGTATCGACATCTCGATCAGCAAGGCGCGCACGTCAATTCTGATGAATGCGCCCACCAGTGCGCTCATGCCGCTCGCGCAGCCGGGCGCGGAACTCTACGGTCTGGAGCAGACCAACGGCGGCCTGGTGATCTTCGGCGGCGGCATCCCGCTGACCGACGGCGACGTGGTCATCGGCGCAATCGGCGTGAGCGCGGGAAGCGTCGACCAGGACATCAGCGTGGCCGAGGCCGGCGTGGCGGCACTCTGACACGACAGCGCCAAAGATTGCAGCCCTGCGGATCGGAATCCGCAGGGCTGCAATCATTTCAGGGCACTCGAACTACGAGACGTCGACCCAGTCCAGCGTGCGTTGCACCGCCTTCTGCCAACCCGCATATCCCCCGCTGCGCTGTTCCTCCGACCATTCCGGGCTCCAGCGTTCGCCTTCCTGCCAGTTGGCACGCAGGTCGTCCGGGTTCGCCCAGAAGCCGACGGCCAGCCCGGCGGCGTACGCCGCGCCCAGCGCCGTGGTTTCGGCGACCACCGGTTTGACCACGTCCACGCCGATCACGTCGGCCTGAATCTGCATGCACAGACTGTTCGCGGTGATACCGCCATCGACCTTCAGAACCTCAAGGTGCACACCGGAATCGGCTTCCATCGCATCGACCACGTCACGGCTCTGATAGCAGATCGCCTCCAGCGTCGCCCGGGCCACGTGAGCATTGGTGTTGTAGCGGCTCAGCCCGACGATCGCACCCCGGGCGTCCGAACGCCAGTACGGCGCGAACAGCCCGGAGAACGCCGGCACGAAGTAGACCCCGCCGTTGTCATCGACCTGCTTGGCCAGCGACTCACTTTGCGCCGCACCGCTGATGATGCCCAGCTGATCGCGCAACCACTGCACCGCCGAACCCGTCACCGCGATGGAACCCTCCAACGCGTACACCGGTTTCGCATCGCCGAACTGGTAGCACACGGTGGTCAGTAGCCCGTTGGTGGACCGGACGATCTTCTCACCGGTGTTCAGCAACAGGAAATTACCTGTGCCGTAAGTGTTCTTGGCCTCGCCGGCCTTCAGACACACCTGGCCCACCATCGCGGCCTGCTGATCGCCGAGGATTCCCGTCACCGGGACCTCGCCGCCCATGGGTCCGGTGCTGAGCGTCACGCCGTAGGGTTCCGGCGAGGACGACGGACGGATCTCCGGCAGCATCTGGCGCGGAATTCCGAAGAACGACAACAACTCGTCGTCCCAGTCCAGGGTTTCCAGATTCATCAGCATGGTGCGGCTGGCATTGGTGACGTCGGTGACGTGCACTCCGCCCCGGGTTCCGCCGGTCAGGTTCCACACCACCCAGCTGTCGCTGTTGCCGAAGATCGCGTCACCGTTCTCCGCGGCCTCCCGCACACCGGCGACATTCTCCAGGATCCACTGGATCTTTCCGCCGGAAAAGTAGGTGGCCGGCGGCAGACCGGCCTTCTGCCGGATCACATCACCGCGCCCGTCCCGGTCCAGCGCCGTGGCGATGCGGTCCGTACGGGTGTCCTGCCAGACGATGGCGTTGTAATACGGCCGCCCGGTCTTGCGATTCCAGACCAGGGTGGTCTCGCGTTGGTTGGTGATCCCCAGCGCGGCAATGTCTTCGGGTTGCAGGTTGGTGTTGTTGAGCACGGAGGTCAGCACCGAGGCGGTGCGCTCCCAGATCTCCACCGGGTTGTGCTCCACCCAGCCCGGCTGCGGCATGATCTGTTCGTGTTCGAGCTGGTGACGGCCCACCTCGGCACCGGCATGATCGAAGATCATGGCTCGAGTGCTGGTGGTGCCCTGATCGATGGCTGCGACGAAATCGGGCAACACTGCTCCTAGCGTCGAAAGGGTTGTACCCGTGCGGGTTCTGCGATGGGTGTGCGGGCCGCATCGACGTGGCGCGCCGGGACGACCCGGGCCAGCGACACGAACCGCATCCCTTCTGATTCTTCCAGGCTGAAGCCGGTAGCGCGGCCGGATTCCACATCGATCACCAATTGACTGTGCTCCCACACCGGTACCTGCGGGCCCGAGACCCATACCGGAACCCCGTACGGCTGGCGGTCCGACACGACGTCGAGCATGCCGAGAAGCACATCGCTGTCCTCGATCGAGAACTCGCCGACGGGATGACACATGAGCGTGGAGCTCACACCGAAGCCGCCGGACTGACGAAACATCAACGCGCCGTTCCGGTTTTGAAGATGCACCACCAGCCCTGCAGCAGCCCGGGTGATCAACACCCGGGCTGCCGGGGAATCCATCAGCTGTGCGCTCTCTTCTTCGCGCAAGCTCTCATCAGAAAAACCCTTGTGCGTTGTCGCTGTAGCTGACGAGCAGGTTCTTCGTCTGCTGGTAGTGATCCAGCATCATCTTGTGGTTCTCGCGTCCAATACCGGACTGCTTGTAACCGCCGAACGCGGCGTGCGCGGGGTACTGGTGGTAGCAGTTCGTCCATACCCGGCCGGCCTTGATGTCGCGGCCGGCGCGGTAGGCGGTGTTGCCGTTGCGCGACCACACCCCGGCGCCCAGGCCGTAGAGGGTGTCGTTGGCGATGCTGATGGCCTCGTCGTAATCCTTGAATGAGGTCACCGCGACCACCGGACCGAAGATCTCCTCCTGGAACACCCGCATCTTGTTGTGGCCGGTGAAGATCGTCGGTGCGACGTAGAAGCCGCCGTTCAGATCGCCGCCGAGCTCTGCACGCTCGCCGCCGGTCACCACCTGGGCGCCCTCGTTCTTGCCGATCTCGATGTAGGACAGGATCTTCTCCAGCTGATCGTTGGAGGCCTGCGCGCCGATCATCGTCTCGGTGTCCAGCGGGTCACCCTGGCGCACGGCCTTGGTGCGGATCGCAGCCATCGCCAGGAACTCGTCGTAGATATCGGCCTGAACCAGGCTGCGCGACGGGCAGGTGCACACCTCGCCCTGGTTGAGGGCGAACATGGTGAAGCCCTCGAGCGCCTTGTCCTGGTAGGCATCGTTGGCGGCCAGCACATCGTTGAAGAAGATGTTGGGGCTCTTGCCACCGAGTTCCAGGGTCACCGGGATCAGGTTCTGCGAGGCGTACTGCATGATCAGTCGGCCGGTGGTGGTCTCACCGGTGAAGGCGATCTTGGCGATCCTGTTGCTGGAGGCCAGCGGCTTGCCGGCTTCGACGCCGAAGCCGTTGACCACGTTGAGCACACCGGCGGGCAACAGGTCACCGATCAGCGACACCAGGTAGAGAATCGAGGCCGGGGTCTGCTCGGCCGGTTTGAGCACCACCGCATTGCCTGCGGCCAGGGCCGGCGCCAGCTTCCATACGGCCATCAGGATCGGGAAGTTCCACGGGATGATCTGGCCGACGACGCCGAGCGGCTCGTGGAAGTGGTAGGCGACGGTGTCCTCATCGACCTCCGAGAGCGAACCCTCCTGCGCGCGAATGCATCCGGCGAAGTACCGGAAGTGATCGACGGCAAGCGGGATGTCGGCGTTCAGCGTCTCGCGGATCGGCTTGCCGTTGTCCCAGGACTCGGCGAGCGCGATGGATTCGAGGTTCTCCTCGATACGGTCGGCGATCTTGTTGAGGATCAGCGCGCGCTCGGCGGCCGAGGTCTTGCCCCAGGCCGGAGCGGCGGCGTGCGCGGCGTCCAGAGCCTTGTCGATATCGGACTCGTCGGACCGGGCGATCTCACAGAACACCTGGCCGGTGATCGGGGTGGGGTTCTCGAAGTAGCGGCCGGCGGTCGGTGCGACCCACTGGCCGCCGATGAAATTGTCATATCGCGCGTCGAACGACATCAGGGCGCCGTCTGCGCCCGGACGTGCATAAACAGTCAKGGCTTCTCCTGCGTTGTGACACCGAGGTGTGTCGGTCGTCACTCAACTTAGGCGCGCAGAGGTTGCATCACGGTTGCAACGCGACAATGCGGATGACCTACGCGACGACGGCCTCGAGCACCTCTCGGCCGACGGCCTCCAGCCGGCTCAGGCCCGGTTCCTCGATCGGATAGTGCCCGCAGTTCTCCAGGAGCTCCACGCGCGTCGGGCCGGCGATCCGCTGCAGAAATTTCACGCTCAGTTGCGGGGGCGTCCAGGTGTCGGCCGCCGGAGCGACGAGGGTGACCGGGGCGCCGCGGTAGCGCTCCGGTGGGGTGTGTTCGTAGTTCAGCCAGCTCGACAGGAAGGCGATCGGCACCCGGACGCCGCCGCCACGCGGGTCGGTGGCGCACAGTGTCGACAGACCCGGATTGCTGCTCATCGCCGACATGTCGGCCATCCACCGTATGGGTACGCGGGCCGATCCCAGTGCCGCGCCGGCCGCCCGCAGTATCGGCCCCGTGAGCCCGCCGCCGACCTTGATTCGGGAGGCCGCCGCCAGCGCGGCCGGATCGGACAGGTCCAGCAGGCAGGTCGCCAGCACCGCATCGACGGCGCCGGTGCGATGCGCCGCCTCGTAGGCCAGCATCCCGCCCATGCTCGCGCCGAACAGGATGATCGGCCGGTCGTCGCGGGCACGTTCGGCGGTGATGATGTCGCACAGCAGGTCGACCCAGTCGGGGTAGCGCACCTGGCCCGGCGCGGGTTCCTCGGTGTAGCCGTACAGCGGCATATCCGGTGCCAGGATCTCCACGCCGATTCCGTCCCGGTTGCCGGCGACCAGCCCGGCCAATGGCCACAGGGCGCCGGAGTATCCGCCGCCGCCGTGCACCAGAATTCCGCGCACAGGCCCGTCGGCGGTTCCGCCGCGCGCGATGTGGATGCGGCGTCCGCGCCAGTCCATCCAGGTCTGCCGCGGCGCGGCGATCGGGCCGCGACGGTCGGCGGGCAGGAACGCGGCATAGCGGTCGATATCCATGTGTCGATCGTCGGGTGCCACCGCAGTGCTGACAACTCGCTTACGGAGGCACCGTCGGTGCAGTTCAGGGGTGACGCGCGGGGTTCTGCTCAGGTTTTGCGATCAGCCGAGTTCGGAGTCGAGCCCGGCCAGATGACCACGCGCACCGGCACGAGCCACCGGGTCGGTTTCGGCGTGGTCGTGCAGCAGTGTCCACCCGCGCCGGTCATCGCGACCGTCGGGCAGTTCAAGCCAGCGCCGCAGCAGGCCGAGATCCGCGCCGGCCAGGACCGCACCGCGCAGGCTGGTCATCAGCTCGGTGCGCAGCCGCCCGATCGCCGGTGACACCGACTGCGGCAGCAGCGCGCCGGAGTACGCGGTGAGTGCGGCCGAGACATCACCGGCCTGCAAGGCCTCGAGCACGTCGCCCATATCGCTGGTCACCGGACCCAGCAGCCGGTACGGCCGGGACGCGATGAAGCTGTTGCCGATCACCCGACGCAACCGGGACATCTCGGCGCGGATGGTCACCACGTCGAGGTCCTTGTCGTCGAGCAGCATCGCCAGATGGTCGGCGCTCAGTCCCTCCGGGTGGCGGATCAGCAACACCAGGATGTCGGCATGCCTGCCGGTCAGCGTGGTGGAACGCGAGTCTGCCTGCCAGCGCGGCCGGTCGGCACCGAGCACCGAGAGCCGGGGGGCGGCGGCCGCATCGGGGGCCGGGGTGGGCTGCGCGGGAGTGGTCAGGCGTAGCAGCGCGAGCTGGTTTTCCACGGCCACGGCGGTGGCCCGGACCAAGGCCAGGGTCTCCGGCGCGGCGACGCGGGATCCGCCGGTGAGATCGATGGCGCCCAGCAGCGCCCCGGTGGTGGGGTCGTGGACGGGCACCGCGGTGCAGTTCCAGGGGTGCACGATGCGGGAGTAGTGCTCGGATCCGCGGATCTGCACCTCCCGGTCCAGCGCGAGTGCGGTGCCGGGTGCGTTGGTCCCCGCGATGTTCTCGCTCCAGTCGGTGCCCGGCACGAAGTTCATCGCCTCGGCCTTGCGGATGGCCAGCCGGTCACCCTCGACCCACAGCAGCGTGCCGTCGGCGGCGGTGATGGCGACGACGACGCCCGCGTCCACCGCATCTTCGACGAGGAGGCGCCGGATCAGCGGCAACGTCGGTGCCAGCGGGTGGGTCTTGCGCAACTCGTCGAGCGCGTTCACGGCCTCGGCCGTGCGGCCCATGCTGTCCGGATCCACACCCGTGGCCAGGCTGCGCTGCCAGCTCTCGGCGACGACCCGGCGCAGCGGCACCGAATCGAGATAGGACGCGTCGACCTCACCTGCGACGAAGAGGTCATGGACGGCGCGCACCTGCGCCGGCGGCACACGGCCGCCGGTCGTCTTCGATATCGCCACCAAGCTCACACTCCCCGCGCACAGCCGAAGAGCCGGCACCAGCGCATGAGATCAGGATAGTTGACGGTTGACAGTCTGAATCGAATTCGCCCTCCTGGGGGCGCTTTGCCATGACTGTGCGGTCCCGCCGGTCTCTCCCCCGAAGCGGGACCGCACAGGGTCATGGGCGCGGGTCGCTGGTCAGCGACCCCAGGCGCCGGCTGCGCGGCGATCGGTTGCCGAGACATCGTCGGCCCCGTCGCGTACCGCATTGCCCAGCCGGAAGAGGATGTCGTTGAGCGCGGCCGCCGACTGGTTCCAGCGCAGCTGTTCGGCGCGGTACGCCTCGGCGGCCTCGGCTGTCCAGGTCTGCTGCAGGGGGGCGATCTGGGCCCGTAACTCCTCCAGCGCCGCGTTGAACCGGGTCGATGTGGTGTGGATTTCCTGCCGCACCGTGTACTCGATCTCATCGAAGTTGTAGGTCAACATCATGTCCATGTTCCTGACTCCTGATCTCTGCAGCTCGGTTCTCGCTACAGCTGATTGCTGACGGCGCCGATGCCGTGCGAGTGGCCCTCGGCGGCCTCGCGCAGGGTGTGCTCGTTGAGCCGAACGGTCTCGGCGATGYGCTCCAGGGCGTTGTGCAACGCCAGCGATTCGGAGTTCCAGCGGTCGACGACCTCCCGGAAGCGGACCGCCGCCGCACCGCCCCATACCGATGCCGGCACGCTGCACATGCGTCCGATGAAGGTGCCGAGCATGGCCCGGACCTCCTGGTTGCGGGCATCGATCTGGCCGGCGACCGAGTGCATGAGTTCCAGATCGGTGTTCAGTGCGGGCATGGTGGTCCTCCCCCGGGTGAGATGACTTGCGTGTGGAATTGCTGTTGTGAATAGGACGCAGCGGCACCCGATTCGGTTCCGTCTGTGCCGAATTCGTTTTCACTGCACTGCGTGGGCCGACCGGATGGCCTCATCGCAGTACTTCCGGATCACCGCAGCCGACGGCGGCTGCTGGCATCCGACCGCGATCCGCACCCGACCGTCGAGGAAGACCGCCCAGGCGATCTCGCGGTCCGCGCGCGTCTCGGTGTAGCTCAGCACGGCGCGCCCGCCCTGGTGGTCGTCGGTGCGCAACCCGGTGAACACCCCTGGCGGTTGGAGTGCCAGCGCAGCCTCCAGGACATCCGCGGTGCGGGGCAGGTCCGGTCCTGCCACCGACTGCGTGAGCAGGATCGCGGCCACTTCCTCGGTCGGCGAACGTGCCTGAACGCGTGGCGAACCCGCACCGTCGGTGATCCGCCGGACCTCCCAGCCCGCGGGGATCTTCACCGTCACGCGACCCTCGGTCAGCACCGTGAGGGGCGCCTCGGTGGGCTGGCCCGCCCTCGGCAGGCCGAGCAGCACACCGAGCGCCATCAGCAGGCCCACAGGCACCGCCCACACCGTGGTGCGCCGCCGGCGCGCCACCGGTGCCGGCAGGTGCTCCGCGGCGACCGCCGCAGCCAGCATGACATCGTCCACAATCTGCACATCGCGGCCGTCGAGGTCATTCGCGAGAGCGGCGGCGAGTTCTGCTGCGCCGGCCACGCCCACCGGGGCGTCGATCACCACCGGTCCGGCCCCGAGGATGCCGCGTGTGACCGTGCCGGCGACCTCCCCCATCTCAGCGAGGCGAGGTGTCACCGTGATCGGCGAGCCCGGGATGCGGCAGATCACGAACTCCGGCGCGATCTCGATGATGCAGGCCGTCGGCGATCGGTGTGATTCCCCGTCGCTCCGTATGGCTTCAAGCGCCTCGTGCCGCCGCAGCAGGACCGGTTCGTCGTGGTGCTGTCGCGCCGCGTGCCGGACGCGGTTCAGCCGGGCATCACTCCACCAGCCGGGACACACCAGCAGGAGGCTGCCGTCCGGTTTGCCGGCCGCCACGCGAAGGACCCGCGCCCACACATCGTCGACGGCGACCGGCCGTTCATCGACGAGGGTGTACTCGTCATCGATGGCATCGATTGCCGCACCGCTGATGTCAGCGGGCACCGGATGAGGACCGCCGACCGTGCCCGGTCCGATCAGCAGTACCGTCGCGCTCACGGCTCGGCGGTCCAGGCGATCTGCACCCGCTCGTCGGTGTGCCCTCTGTTGGTCAGGGTGGCCCGCCCCGGCGGCAACGGCGTGGGCCGTGCGACGCCGAGCAGGGCACCGTCGTCGGGGCCCGCGCTCATCAACAGCCCGGCACAGCCGAGCTCGCGCATGGTGGCGGGCACCGGATTGAACAGCGCCCGCGCCGCACCGCCGGCGCGCCGCGCGATGACCACGTGCAGGCCGATATCGCGGGCGTGCGGCAGAAACTCCAGCAGCGGTGTCAACGGGTCCGTGCCGGCGCCCGCGATCAGCTCGTAATCGTCGACGACGACGTACATTTCCGGACCCGTCCACCACGATCGGTCGCGCAACTGCTGCTGGGTGACCGTGACGCCGGGCAGCCGGCCGCGAAGGTGTTCGATCAGTCCGGCGAGGTGCGTCTGCAGCATGGTGGTGGACATCAGGTAGCCGGCGAGGTAGTCGTCATCCACCACGCCGAGCAGGGTGCGCCGCATATCGACGAGATGGATCTGCACCTGTTGCGGCGTGCAGGTTCGGGCCAATTGGGTACACAGTGTGCGCAGCACCGTGGTCTTGCCGCAGCCGTTGTCACCCAGCACGATCAGATGTGACGTCTCGGCGAAATCGATTGTTACCGGCTTCAACTCGGACTCTCCGATGCCGATGGTGACGTTGGTGGGGCCTGCATCCCGGGCAGGGACCGAATTGCGCTCCACCAGTGTGGGCAACAGCCTGACCGGGGTGGCGCGGCGCCCGGCATGACGCGTGCGCAGGTCCTGGGCGATGGTGTCGAGGGCATCGAGGCGCGGCAAGGCGATCGCCGCGACCCTGCCGTCCCGGGTGATGGCGGCTCCGGGCGGGCTGTCCACCAGATGGCGGGCCGCCTTGCGGTCCATCTCGGATTCCGCAGGCTCGCCCAGACGCAACTCGATGCGGGTGCCGAGTTGATCCTTGAGGGCGGGCCGCAGTTCGCCCCAGCGGGAGGCGGCGATGACGACATGGACTCCGTGCGCGAGACCCTGGGCGGCCATTGCGGTGATGACCTCCTCCAGGTTGTCGTCGACATGCCGGAGCGCACCCCAGCCGTCCACCACCAGGAATACMTCGCCATAGCCGTCGGGCGCGGCGGTGCGTCCGGCGCCCGCGCGGCGACGGATCAGCGTCTGTAGCTGCGCCACGGTCCGGCGCACCAGTTCGCCGTCACCACGTCCTGCGACGACCCCGGTGTGCGGAAGATGTTGCAGTGCAGTCAATGTGCCGCCACCGAAGTCGAGACAGTAGAACTGTACGTCGGCGGGGCTGTGTGTGGCGGCGAGCGCCAGCAGGAGTGCGCACAGTGCGGTGGATTTGCCGGATCGCGTCGCACCCACCACGGCGACGTGACCACCGGACCCGTTGAGGTCGACGGTGAGCAGGTCACGACGCTGCGCGAAGGCGTTGTCCACCAGCCCGATCGGCGCGGTCAGCCGGGCACCGCCGTGCAGCGCGAGCAGTTCCGCCAATGCCGGACATGCCGGTAGCGCGGGCAACCACAGCCGGTGCGCCGGCTGGCCGTGACCGGCCAGCCGGTGCAGTACGGTCTCCAGCACGGTCGCACCGGTGTCGATATGCACCTCAGCCCGGCCGGCATCGTCATCGGATGCCGAGGTGAATCGGCGCGCGCGCAGGTCCGGAGCACCCCTGGCGATGTCCGGTCCGGAGACATACGTGGTGCGCAGCCGCACCAACCGGCCGTCGCTGGTCTTCAGATAGGCCGCGCCCGGCGCGGTCGGCAGTTCGTACGCGTCGGGCAGTCCGAGAACGGCGCGGGATTCACTGGCCGAGAATGTCTTCAGACACACCCGATAGGACAGGTGGGTCTCCAGCCCGCGCAGCCTGCCTTCATCGAGGCGCTGACTGGCCAGCAGCAGGTGCATCCCCAGCGACCTGCCCAGCCGCCCGATCGCCACGAACAACTCGGCGAAGTCGGGGTGCTGGCTGAGCAGCTCGGAGAACTCGTCGATGACGATGAACAGCGCGGGCAACGCGGGCAGACCGGATTCCGTCGACCGAGCGCGCCGATACTCGGCGATGTTCCCCAAGTTTCCGGCTGCCCGCAGGACCTGTTGGCGCCGGTTCATCTCACCGGAGAGCGCCTCGTGCATCCTGCTGACCAGGTAGGCCTCGTCATCGAGATTGGTGATGACCGCCGACACATGGGCCAGCCGTTCGAAGCCGAGAAATGTGGCGCCGCCCTTGAAATCGATGAGGGCGAGATTGAGGTCATCGGGGGAATGGGCGGCCACCAGTCCGAGGATGAGCGTGCGCAGGAATTCCGACTTCCCCGATCCGGTGGCTCCGACGCACAGTCCGTGCGGACCCATGCCGCCCTCGGCGGCCTCCTTGATGTCGAGGAACACCGGTTCACCCCGATTGTCCGCGCCGTCGCCGACACCGATGGGTACCCGCAGCCGGTCCTGATGCGCGCGGGGGCGCCATACCGCCGCCGGATCGAGATCCGCTGCGGCACCGACGCCGACCAGACCCGCCCATGTCGTGCCGGCGACGCCCGCATCCGGGCCGGTACGCCACCGGGACAGCCTGCGCGCGCACATCCTTGCCTGCGCCGGCGACAGGCCGTCCACGTGAGCGATGGTCGCGAGCTCGATGATCGTGTCGCCGCCTCCATTGAGGTCGAGCACCGTGACCTCGGCGCCGACCGGGGCGGGCATGTCCCCCTCCAGGATCGCCACGGTGCGCCCCGCGCCCGGCCGCTGCGCGTGGTGGGGCAGCCATTTCAGCCAGTCCCAGTACGGACCGGCGGGCCCCATCACGGATACATCACCCGGGCTGTGCAGCACCGCAAGTTGGCAGACCATGGCACGCACCAGGTCTCGCACCGCAGCCGGCTCACCGTCGAACCCGAGGTGACCGGAGGCGTCAACCGTCACGGGCTGGTCTGCCACCACCGCTCGGTCGACGAGTAGGCCCTCCAGCGCCCCGGCCGTCACCGGGTCCGGCTCGGCGACCCGGTCGGCCGGTGCGGTGGTCAGTGGGGTGACCAGCGGGGYGGGGCCCGCTCCGACCCGAACGCGGCAGAAGTCAGGGTCCGCGGGTCTGCGTTCCCACATTCGCTTGCCGCCCACCAGTGTCCACAGCGTCGCGGGATCGGGATCGCCCCAGTGCGCCGAAACATGTTGCTTGCGTGCGGTTTCACCGATATCCGCTGTCACGGTGTCCAGGTAGCGCAGGTAGTCACGCCGGCCGGCGTTCAGCTCGGCAGTCCGGCCCCGACCGGTGTGGGCCAGTGTGCCGAGCACCGAGATCACCATCATCACCGGGAAGATCATGTACACCGGGTTGCGCGGCGTCGTCGCGCCCGAGCCGGTCGACGAGGTCAGGTAGAGCACCACCATGCCGCCGACCGCGACGAGCATCAGCACCGGCAACAGGCGCGCCAACGGACTCGCCGGCTCTACCACGGGCACGTCCGGTGGTCGCCGCAGTACCACCTCTCCGTCCGGCACGGGCGGAGAGGGCAGACGCTTCTCCCTCAGGAACTCCATTCCTATTTCGACGCAGCGCGCGCGCCTCGGGTTCCCCTCAATTTTGGTGCGCAGTGGATGCTCACCGCCCCGTTACCGTGGCATCGGGGGAACGTGCAGGGGGATGGGCGATGGATGATCCGTTGTGCCGGGTGTCGATTCAGAGTGCCACCGAGCCGAGGGCGGTGGACCTCATGCTGCCGCGCCATGCCGAAGTCGGTCTGCTGCTGCCCGATATCGTCGACCTCTTTGCCGCAGAACCGGAGTCGGGTACCGCATCCCAGGGCTGGCGGTTGGACCGTCTCAGCGGCGGGCACTGCGATGAGTCGATGACGCTGCACGAAAGCGGAGTATCCGACGGCGACGTCATGGTGCTCTCCCCCGTCGGCGCGCCGGCGCCGGGCCCACTCCGCGCGGATCCCTTCCGCACCGTGGCCGAGGCCGGACCCAGCCCCGCACCGGATCACACGACCTCTGCCCGGATGTGGGCGTGCGTCGGTGTGCTCGCGCTGATCACGCTCGGGTTCTCGGGCGGCCGCGGCGGCGTGCCGATGGTGGCCGCCGGCATCGCCCTGATCAGTGCGGCGGGGTGCCTCATCGTCGGGTGGCGACACGATGCCATGCGTGCGACCCTGCACGGCTTGTCGGTCGGTTTCGTCGGCGTCGCAGGCTTTCTCGCGGTGCCCGGTGGGGGCGGCCCCGGGTTGACGCTCGGCGCGGCTGCCGGTGGTCTCGCCTCGCTGTGGCTACTGCGTGCGGGACGCGGTGATGCCTGGCTGCTCACCGCTGTGGCCACCGCGTCCGCAGCGGTGGCCGCGGTGTCCGCTTTCTCGCTCATGGCGGCCCTGGACCTCGTGGCATCGGGTGCAGTTCTCGGTGTGCTGTCCCTGGGCACACTGGGCGTCGCCGGCCGGATCACTTTGTCGGTCAGCGGAGTTCGTCCGCCGTTTCCCGGCGACAGTGCCGACCCGGTGTCCGAGGCGGCCGCGTTCGGTGGCCACACGGTCTTCGCGGGCCTGGTGACCGGAGGTGCGACGGCCACCGCGCTGGCCATCGGCGCGATTGCCGCGGGCTGTCGGGGCGGCAGCTCATGGCTCCCGGGATTCGTGCTGGCCGCGGTGCTTGCGGCACTGCTGCTGTTGCGAACCCGGTTCTACGCCGACCCGCGGTGCCGGGCCGCGCTGGGTTGGTGCGGCCTGAGCGGTGTCGCGGCGGTCGTCGCGCTGGCCACGGTATCGGCGCCGCGGTACGCGGGTCCGGCGGTGCTGCTGGCCGTTGGCCTGGCTGGGTGGTGCCGGGCAGGCCGAGGCAGGCACGCCTCGTCGTGGGCGCGCGCAAGCGATGTGGCCGAATACGTCCTGCTTGCTGCCGTCGTGCCACTGGCATGCTGGGCCGCCGACGTGTACGGGTTGGTGCGATCGCTGAGTGTCGGATGACCGGCCGGGCTGCCCCGATGCTCGCGGCCGTGCTGTTCACCGTGGCACCGGTCCTCACCGCGGCGCCCGCCGTCGCGGTCGGTCCGCCGCCGATCGACAGCCGGTTACTGCCGCAGCCCGGGCCGGCCGCTTCGCGTTACCCCACCGAACAATTCGAAACCTGCGCGACCGCCCCGCTCGTCGAGACGGTGCCGCGCCGGGAACGACCCGATCTGCGCACCGCGTGGGTTCGCACCCGTGGCGCCGGGCAGACGGTGGCGGTCATCGACACCGGTGTGGCGCGGCACCGGCTGCTGCCGCATCTGGTGCCGGGTGGCGACTACGTCGCCGATGGCGACGGCACCGCCGACTGTGACGGCCACGGCACCATCGTCGCCGGGATCATCGGGGCGGCTCCCGACCCGGCCAGTGGGTTCAGCGGTATCGCACCGGATGCCGCCATTCTCGCGATCCGCCAGTCCAGCATGAAGTTCCGCGCCGCCGATGCCGGTGGCGACGGCGTCGGGGATGTCGAGTCGCTCGCTGCGGCGGTGCGGGCCGCCGCCGACCAGGGTGCCACCGTCATCAACATCTCTTCGGTGGCCTGCCTCGCCGTCGCCGATGCTCTCGATGACCGGGCGCTGGGTGCGGCCCTGGCGTACGCAGTGGACACCCGCAACGTGGTGGTGGTCGCCGCGGCCGGAAATGTGGGCGGACAGGGCACATGCCCGAAACAGAATCCGCTGCCCGATCCTGCTGGCGGGCCCGACTGGGATCGCGTCGACGTGGTGGCGAGCCCCAGCTGGTATGACGACTACGTGCTGACGGTCGGGTCGGTCGACGCCGACGGGGCACCGTCCGATTTCACCCTGGCCGGTCCGTGGGTGGACGTCGCGGCCCCCGCCGAGACCGTGACATCGCTGAATCCGGCCGGAGAGGGACTGGCGGACACGATGCCGGGACATTCTGACCCGCAACCGATCTCCGGGACCAGCTACGCGGCCCCGGTGGTGTCGGGCGTTGCGGCGCTGCTGCGCGCGGCGGCCCCGACCTTGACGGCCCGCCAGGTGATGCACCGTATCGAGAGCACCGCACGCCATCCCGGGTCGGGCTGGAATCCCTTGGTGGGACACGGTGTGGTCGATGTGCTGGCCGCGATGCGCGGTATCGCCGCCCCCGCGCCGCCGGACGCACCGCGTCCACTGGCGTCGCCGCCCGCCGTGGTCACCGACGCTGAGCCACGGCGGTTCGCGCTGATGGGCGCCGCGGTGTGTGCGGCACTCGCGGTGGCCTCGGCGGCTCTGAGATCACGACGGGACGCGGACGCTGTCCTGCACGACGGCAGCGCGGGCGACGCTGAGCTCCGGTCCACGCGGTAGCAGCGCAAGCAGCGGCCACGGCGCGGCGCCCGGTGCCTGCGGCAGCCCGAGGGCTTCGGCATCGTGCGCGTCACCGATGCCGAATGCCACCCCGGATTCGGTGACCAGGTACCGCGGTCCGGTCGACATGCCCTCCCCGGCGACGCCCACCGCCCGGAGGTAGAGACTGTGCCCGGCCGGAACCGACACGGCGTCGACCCGGGGCCCGTCGCCATCGGCCTGGACCAGTGTCAGGGCGCGTTCCTGGTCGGGCAGGGTGCCGGGTGCCAGCACGGCCGTGTCCGGCACCGATCCGTTCCGCCACTGCCAGCGCGTGCACAGCCCGCCACCGAGGTCGGCACCGGCCACCGTCGGATCGGCCAGATCGGTCACCGTCAACGTGTCCACCACCGGCACGGCGGCGATACGGTCGGCCGGCACATCGGGTATCTCGCCGCCGCCGTGAGAGTCGGCGAAACGAATCAGATCCGCCGCCACCGGCCCCACGCGCTGCACTCCATCAGCGAGCACCACGTAGTGATCGGCCGCGTCCGCCCGCGGCACCCGCAGCACCTCGCCGACCCGGAACTCGGCCAGCCCGGCGGGTCCGGGTCCTCCGGCGCCGGGCACCCGGGGCGCAACGATCGGCGTCGCCTCCGGGAGGGGGTCCAGCAGTGCGGCCGAAACTGGCAGCGGGACAACGCGGTCCAGTCGCAGCGCCCGCACCGCTGCGCGGTCGCGCAGATCCACCGCGGCGCGGCGCCCGGCGTGTAGCAGGTAGGTTCCGCGCGCGCGTTCCTGGGCCGCGGTGACCAGCACCGGCGGAGCGACCGGGTGCTGCCCGGGCGCGCCGATGATCATCGTGGTGGTCCGGTCGCCGCCGTCATCGCATACGGTCCAGGCCTGCTGATCGTCCGCGAGCGCCGGTGCGATATCGCCCGGCGCGCCCGGGATACCCATCAGCGGACCGTGTTCGGCGTCGGCGATCATGGCCGCACTCACCAGCCGTGGCACCGCCGGGGTCCCGGCGATCAACCGCGCGGACGCCAGATTCAGCACCGGGTGCACGATGTCGCCGACGCGCACGTACATCGCACCGGAGTCCCGGGCCATGACGATGGGATCGGCGCCCAGGCTTCCGTGTGGACGCATCAGTGCCAGCACCGCACACACCGCCACCACGATCGCGGCCAGCACGACGCCGGCCGCCAGTGCCATCGACTGGCTGCGGATGGGGTCGTCGAGCATGCGGGTATCCCGGCATGCCAACGCGTATTCCATTCTGCGCGTCAGGAAGCGGTAGCCGCTCACCTGTAGCCGTGTCACCGAACGCCGAACCATATGTCCCCCGGATTCGACCCTAACCGGGCTGCGAGCAGGTCCGCCGCACCAATTCTGGTCCTTGCCGGCGAAACATGGGGATCGGAATACGGGTTAGCTGGTGACGGACGGTCCGAAGACTTACGCGATCCGCGTTGGGTGCAACTACACCCGAATAGCAGAATCTCGCGAAACGTGGTCAACCGCGCATCACCCAAAATGCATTGCACAGCAACTTATTTGCGAGTTCAAAGGCCGTCCGCGGTTCGGTCTCCAGGAGGGACAACGTCGCGAAGTGCGCTGAATCAACTTAGCCGGATGCGAGAGCCGCGACATCGATATCGCGCGCAACGGAAAACACCAAGCCGGTGATGGAGGAAGAGGTTAAGCTTCCGCACTATCCCGGTCACCGGCTACGCAGCAGGTCACCGGTGATCGTGAGGAGTCTCGGTCAGGCGATGCACTCAGAACTGGCACCGTCTCGAAACGGTCGGGCGCAGGGTCCAACCGTTCCCTTTCCACGGCCTTCGTCCGGCTCACGCCTTCGGGCACGCTGTCCATGACAACGCCCGTGTTCGACTTCGACGGGCGGGTGGTCGATCGAAGTCAGGAGATTGCGGATCTACGAACAGCAGTAGATGAAGCGGGCCGAGACAGCGGCGGATGCATCTTGCTCGCCGGCGTACCGGGCGTGGGCAAGTCGACGCTCATCCAGGCCTTCGGCGCCGAGGTCTCAAGCCGCAATTGCATATTCGCCTACGGGCGCTGCCGAGACGGCGCGCCGGCTCCCTATGCTGCGCTCGGTGATGCGCTGAGCTCGATCGTTCGGTCCATGGAGTCCACCCCCGCTGCCGAACGCGACCGTTGGCGCGACGGGCTGAGCGCCGCGATGTCGACGATGGCCGGCGTGCTGGGCGACCTCGTGCCCGAACTCGCTGCCGTCCTCGGTGAGCGCTCTCGCATCACCGACCTCAACGCCGCCGACGCCCGGCGGCGCCTGCACCGTGCGGCGATACGCCTGATATCCGAGACGGCCGCCTACCGTCCTGTGGTGCTCGCCGTGGACGACCTGCAGTGGGCGGATCGTGACTCTCTGCTGTTGTTGGCCGAACTGCTGACGGTATCGCCGCGCAACGTCGTAATGCTGGGTGCGCATCGTGCCGGCGAGTTCGATCCGGCCGCAGCCGGCATCACACTGGCCAACGTGCGCGAGATGCGCCTGGAGCCGCTGTCTCGCGCAGACGTCCACGACTTGCTGGCCACGGCCGGCGGTCCCACTGCGGAGCTCTCCGACGTGGCCGCAGAGTTCCACTACCGGACCGACGGCAACCCACTCCAGATCCGACAGCTGTTATACCGCGCCCAGATCGAAGGGGCACTCACGCCGACAGCCGTGACCGGCGATCCCAGCTGGGACCTGCGGATGCTCAGCTCCATCGAGGTCACGGCGACGGCCGCCGAGTCGATGGGCCGCTACCTGGATCAGCTTCGTCCGCCTGACCGCGAGGTCCTGCGGTCGCTGACGTGCATCGGTGCAGAATTCGATCTCGATGACGCCGTGGCCGCGGCCGCCCAGCCACCAGACGCGGTGGCACAGGCACTGTGGGCGGCGCTCGAACTGCGCCAATTGGAGGCACTGGACCACCGGGGGCAGCGGATTGCCAACGCGATCAGTCACGACGCCCGGTACCGGTTCAGTCACGACCGGGTGGCCGAGGTGGCCGGGAACGGACTCAGCGCAGAGGCACGCCGGGAAACGCATCTACGCATCGGCCGGCGCCTGGTCGCACTCGGCGAAGACCGACTCTTCGAGGCCGCGCGGCACGTGGGCATCGGAGGCGAGGGGCTACCCGACGGTCCCGAACGCGCTCACTACGTCGAAGTCCTTCGCCGCGCGGCACGCAAAGCCCGTGCACAGGCGTCCTTTCCGCTGTCACTCGACTACTGCCGGAACGGTCTGTCGTTGCTCGGCGAACGGCGCTGGGAAACGCACTTCGCCCTGAGCCGGGAGTTGCATCTCGATGCCACCGAGGCCGCGCTGCTCGTCGGCGACGTTCCGGCACTGCACACCCTGCTCGATGAGGCCGACGACGTCCTGACCGACCCGGCCGATCGCGCGCGGGTGGCATACCTGCGGATCAAGGGGAGACTGGCCCAGAACCGGCTGCAAGATGCCCTGGAGACCGGCCTGCAAGCGCTGGACGAGCTGGGTGAACCGTTGCCGCGGAATCCGGGCAAGCCCCGGATGGGCCTTGCCCTGGCGACCATGAAACTGACGATGCGGCACTGGAGCAACGAGCGGCTTCTCGCGCTCCGGTACTGCGAAGATCAGCGCGTCATCGAGATCCAGCGGATCCTCGGCGAGCTCTTTCACATCTGCTACAGCATCCAGCCCAACTACTTCCCTCTGCTGGTTCGCAAACAACTCGACCTCGCGCTGGCTCACGGCCACACCCCTGCCTCGCCACTCATGCTCGCGAACTACGCGATCCTGTTGGTGGTCACCGGGGACCGCGCGGGTAGTCAACGATTCGGCGAGGTCGCGCTGGCACTGGCCGAGCGGGAGGAGTTCCGCGAAGCGCACCCACACACGTTGTTCATCTACCTGCACTTCATCCGTCACTGGCGGCACCCGATCCGGGAGAGCCTGAGCCAGCTTCGCGAGGCCATCGGCCCCGCACTCGACCAAGGCGACCAGGAGTTCGCGGGATACCAAGCTGCAGCGGTCCTTTCGCAATCCTTCTGGCTGGGGCGGCCGCTGGCCGAGATCGATGCTCTGGCGCAGTCCATCGTTCCCGGCATCAGGTCGCAACTCGCGCCCGCCACGCTGTGTCAGGCCGTGCAACAGATCTGCCTGAACCTGATGGGGCGCAGCGAAGATGTGTTCCTGCTGGCCGGCGAGAGCGGATACGACGAACGCGTTGTGGTTCCCGCTGCCCGGCTCGAAAATGACGGAGTCGGCTTGAGCGTGGCCGCCACCATGAAGGTCGGCCTGCATTTCTGGGCTGGTGACTACACCGGCGCGCTGGCCGTCGCAGACGAAGCGCTGAAGCATATCGGTGGCATGGCCGGTAACCCGGTGATGCAGCTCATCCACATGGTGGACGCCCTGAGCCGTATTCAGGCGGCGCCGAACGACCGCGCCACGCGGCGCTCGGTGCGCACGGCCCTTGCCCTGCACCGTAAATGGGCGGCCGATGCACCGGCCAACTACGCCGCTCAATATGCGCTGATCGAGGGGACATGGGCCAGCGCCCGCGGGCAGCACCGCAAAGCGGAACGATTGCTGGAGCAGGCCATCGAACTGGCCGAGACGCATCAGCTGCCCTTGATCGCGGCCACCGCGTATGAGGAGGCGGCGACCCTGTACGCCCGGTCCGGCCGGCCCAGGCTTCGCCAGCACATGCTCCGGTCGGCCTACCAACGCTTCCAGAGCGTGGGGTTGACGGTGCGTACGGAACGTCTTGCCCATGCCTATCCGTGGTTGCTCAGCCGCGATCTGGTGCACGACGAATCCGCCGGCATCGACCCTGCCGGAGCGCACCAGCTGGTGCGTGCCCTCTCGGCAGCGAGAACCCGTGATGGCTTGGCCGGCCTGGCGCTCGGCACCGTTGCGGACATGACCGGCGCCGGCCGGATCGTGGGGCTCACCGGCGAGGGTGAACGTCTGGGTGTCCGCGCGGTCCACGAAGGCGGCGTCACCTCGGTGGTCGAGGGCCCGTGGACCGACGTGCCGTTCGACCGCGACCTGGTCCGCCGGGTCGCCGAAACCGGCGCGCCGATCCGGGTGATGGCCAACCCCACCAGCGGGACGCCGTCGGTGATTGCCGCACCGATCAAACTGCAGGAGAACGTCATCGGTGTCATCTATGCCGAGCACACCGAACTGGACCGCAACTTCACCCCCGAACACGAGGACGCAGTCATGTTCGTGTGCGCCCAGTGCGCCGCTCCCCTGGGGAACTTTCAACTCGAGGCGCGACTGCGCGAGGCCGACGAGCAGCGGCTGTCGCTTCTCGACATGCAATCGCGCTTTGTACCCAACGAGTTGCTCCGCATCTTGGAATTGGACGACATCCGCCGCGTCCGCAGCGGCCATCGCGTCGAGCGGCAGATGACGGTACTCATCTCCGATATCCGGGGCTACACGACGTTGCTGGAGGACATGGATATCGCTGAGGCGAACAACCTTGCGACCGGCTTCTTCCGTGCCGTCGAACTGCCGATCATCGCGTCCGACGGGGTGATCCAAGACCTCCGCGGCGACGAGATCCTGGCCGTGTTCCAATCCGGTCCCGACAACGCCTTGCGGGCAGGCCTCGGGATGCTGCGGTCGCTGCAGGAACACAACGCCGAACGACTGGCCCTCGGCTCGAATGCCTTTCGGGTGGGCATCGGCATCAACACCGGCGTCGTCGGCCTCGGGCTCGTCGGCGGCGTGAATCGTATGGTGCTCAGCATCATCGGCGACGCGGTGAACCTGGCCGCCCGCATCGAAGGCACCACCAAACGCTACGACTCGGCCCTGCTCATCTCTGACGCGACATACGCTCAACTGGCGGATCCAGAGCAGTTCCGCATCCGCCGAATGGAACGGGTCATGGTGGTGAATCGGCGCCGGCCGGTGACCGTTTATGAGGTCTACGACGAGGATCCACAACTCTTGCGTGCGGCGAAATACTCTGCGCAGCCCGCATTCGATGAGGCATTTGCCTTGTTCGACTGCGGCGAATTCGACCGGGCGCGTGCATCGTTTGAGCACTGCAGCACTTTGCTGCCCGGAGATGCGGTGGCCACGCTGCACATGGCGCACTGCGACGCGGCGTTGCGAGGAGAGTTGCCGCCCGGCGGTGAAGTCGCCTTGCTACAGAAATAGTTCGATCGGCGGACGCGAAACACACGCTGATCTGGGAAAATTGATGTACACCGAGGGGGTCGGGACCATGTATTTGACTGCCGAACGATTGGCGCTTGCCAATAAAGAGGTTCGAGAAACATTTGCGAGAACATGCGTGGCGTGGCAGTCGATCCCACACTGGGATACCGGGGATCCGGGCCAGACCAAGGTGCGCAGCGATGTAGTCAACAATCCAGCCGTGCCAGGACCGATAGACATCGTTGACGAACAAATCGACGTGCAGGTGACACTGGCTGAAGCGATCGCACCGACACCTGACTCGCTGCTCGCCAAAATCATCTCTGCCACGGGGAAACTCGCTGCGAAGGTTGACGCTGCCGTGTTTCCGAAAGTTCGTGTGCAAGCCACGGCGAACGTTATTTTCCCGAACGTCATTCCTCCGACACCCAACCCGAACGAAGTTCTCTTTGTGCTCATCGCAGCACGCGCCATGGTCGAGTCAGCGGGGTTTCGATCACCATCGTGCGTGATAACCGATACCGGCGGAATCCTGACAATCTGCCAGTTGGTAGGCGGGACATCAATCAGAAATTCGGTACTGGACGCGGCCAACGCGAACTCACTGCACCGAGTCGACAATTTCAAGAATCCCGCAGACGCCGCCGACAAAGCTCTGGGGCTCTTTCTGGGTCGCCGCCAGCGAATTTCAGACGGCGGTGCGGCCGACGCGACGCCCGGCGAGGAACCCGTCGATCTCGCCGTCAGTGTGCCCCCAAGTCTGGAGGTTGTCGGCGACACCGCCAACAACATGGTCGACCTCCGAGTTCGCATCAGCTATGCGACGAGAGTCAAGGACATCGGCGGCATCGTCGTGGCTCTTCCAAAGTAATGACATCAGCCCTGCCTGAGACGGAGTCGGGGTCGTTCTCTGCGCCGAGGGACCTTCTGGAGTTCTACCTTGCCGAGTGCAAAGCGTCCTGCGACGGTGAGATCGAAAGGCTGTACGGGTCCGGGCAACAAGGCTCCAGCAGCCTGCACGACCTGATCCTCGATTATCCGCAACGCGGCGGCAAAGCGCTACGGCCAGCGCTGGCGATCGCCATCTGCCTCGGTCTCGGCGGGCACCTCGAAGCGGTCCTACCCACCGCGGCAACGCTCGAGCTGTATCACAACGCCTTCCTCATCCACGACGACATCGAAGACGAATCCTGGTGGCGTCGCGGCAAACCCACCATGCACATCGATCACGGCGTCCCCATCGCCGTGAACGTCGGTGACGCCATGTTGTCGCTCACGCTCCAACCACTGCTCGACAATGTCGAACGCGTCGGGCTCGGACCGGCTCTGCGCATCCTGCGCGCCGTCGCCCACATGACCAGGCAGACCGTGGACGGTCAGGCCATCGAACTCGACTGGGTCAAGAGCAATACGTGGCAGTTGGACGACGCGGACTACCTGAAGATGGTCGAGCTCAAGACGAGCTGGTACTCGTTCATCACACCACTACAAGCCGGCGCCCTCGCCGCCGGCGCTCCGGTCGGCCGGCTCGTCCCGTTGGAAGCATTCGGCCGGCATATCGGTGCCGCCTTCCAGATCACCGACGACCTGCTCAATCTGCGTGGGGATCCCGAAGACTACGGCAAGGAGATCGGCGGCGACCTGTGGGAAGGCAAGCGCACCCTGATGCTGCTGCACATGCTGCGGAATCTCCCCGACGGTGAGCGCGAACGCGCCGTACAGATTCTCGGCAGACGCCGACCCGCCATGGACGCTGAACTCAACCTCACCGACCTGTTGGATCGCCTGGCCGGGCGCGGCGAGCTTTCCCTGGCCGGGCGAACTGAGATCGACGGATTCCTGCACGCCCAGCGTCACACCGACGCCAAGACACTCGACGACATCCGGTGGCTCTTCGAGATGATCCAGCGGGTCGGCTCGTTGGGCCATGCCCGCGACGTTGCCGCCCGCCACGCTGAGGCTGCGGAGTCCGTGCTGGCCGAGCTGGATTGGCTACCGCCCAGCCAGCACCGCGAGATGCTGAGCAGCCTGGTCGACTACGTACACGAGCGCACGCGATGAACGCCGAGGACCTGATCGGCGTGCTGGCCGAGCTGGAGCGGATCACGGAAGCCACCCTCGACCTCGCCGAAAACGCGGCACCGCAACTGTTACCCGCGCCCCCAGATGACGTCGAGGGACAGAGCCCGGCAGTGTTCGACCTGCTCCTCGGTGCCCGCCGTGCGGTGCTGGGCAACCCCGCTGCGGCGCGCCGCATTCACGACATGCTCGTCTCCGAGGGCATGCGCTATGGCCGGACACCGGAAGGCGCACTGTTGCGCGATCGCCTGGTGGCCTCCGATGCCGTGGAGAATCTGCGCCGCGTCTGGGAAACGGTCAGCCTCAACGTGCTCGACGGTCCCGCCGAACCCAATGCCGCACCGACCGCCTGGGCCGAGTTGCTGGCCGACGCGGTCGTCGGGCAGGGCCTCGACGACGCCATGCTCGCGCGTCTGCGGCCCGAGGGATTCGCATGACACTGACCGATCCCACTGCCGCACTTGCCGATGACTGCAGCTTCATCGGCTATCTGGTCGGCCTGGCGAGCATCGGACGAATGGTGCACACCCTGGCCGGAGCCCCGGAAGCAGTCACAGCCGGCGCTGCCGACGACTTCGTGCACCTGCTGCTGGGTCTTGCCAGCATGGGTGCCGGCATCGAAAGCCTGGGACAGCACACCGACACCGCCGCCACCAACACCGTGCGCACGACCACCGACGCAACGCGGTGGTTGCGATGACCGCGTCACTGGCCGCCAGCGACTTCATGCGGACACCGACCATCGGTGCGGCCAACCCACACGGATTCAAGGAATGGCACCACTTCGTCATTCACGCCGAGGAGTGCCGTGTACTCATCAACTTCAGCCTCGACACCGAGGTCGCGCCGGACGGCCGGATTCGCGCCGTCCCCAGGATCATCGTCATCGGACACGATGACGAATGGCACGGTGCCATCGAACGTTTCGATGAGGACGATCTTGTCATTTCAGCCAACCTCGGGGACCTGTCGGTCGGCCACAGCGGCATGCACATCGGACGCAACGGCTACGAGCTCAGAATCGACCTCCCCCAACAGGGCATCAAAGGCGAACTCTGGTTCGTCTCGGTCAGCCGGCCTTTCGTCGTGAACAATCAACCGGTGGGGTCGGGCCGGATGAGCTGGCTGTTCGTACCACGCCTGCACGCCACCGGGTGGCTGCGCATTGGCGACCGAGAACACCGCTTCGACAACGACATCGCCTATCACGACCACAACTGGGGCCGGTTCTGGTGGGGCGACGACTTCGGCTGGGAATGGGCGACGGTGCTTCCCAGCGATCCGGACGTGCCATGGTCGCTGGTGTTCCTGCGGATGACCGACCGGCGACGACATCGCTACCTGTCACAGGCACTCTATGTATGGCACCAGGACGAACCTGCCGCCATCTTCCGCCATGCGTCAGTTACGGTCCGCACCTCCGGTGTGCTCGCTCGTCAGGCGGATTGCACGCTCCCACCACCGATGCGATTGCTGCTCGATGGCGATGTACCCGGCGTACCCGAATGCGTCGACGTGGCCGCAAGCAGAGCCGGTGACACCGTGCACGTCGAGTTCCGGCCGCAGTCCTACGCACGGCTCGCGCAGCCCAGCGAGATGTCCCTCACCGACTCCACTGTGCTCTGCGAATCCACTGGAACGGCAGCGGTCACAGGGTCGATCAACGGCAAGGACATCGACTTCATCGGTACCGGAGTATTCGAGTTTCTCCATGGCTGAACGTATTTCGGCACTCCTGCGGCAGTCCATCGGCCACCTTGCCGACGAGGCACCGGACAGCTATCGCATCGTGCTAGACACCCTCGGACCTCTGGTGGTCGGCCTCGACATCGACTCCGAATGCTTCTCACTGAGCGGGAGCCGGCGGCTCGAGGTGACCAATGGCGTCGACCCGACGGCCGGCACTCGGGTCAAGGTGTCACGGGACACGGTGCTCGACGTGCTCGACGCGGTGATCACGCTGGACCGCGCCGTGGAAACGGGCAGTTTGACTGTGCACGGCACGCTCGACGACATCCTGCGAGCCCACGACACGCTCAAGGCCTACGTGCATGCCGCCGTGCGGGCACCCTCACAACCCGGCTTATTGAACGCGCTCCGGGCGGATCGCGGATGAACGAACCGATCATCACCCCAGCGTCCAGCTCCCGCCGCCCCACCGTGGCGGTGCTGGGTGCGGGCATCGCCGGGTTGACCTCAGCGCAGGAACTCGCCGAACGTGGCTTCGAGGTCACGGTGTACGAGGCCCGAGCGGATGAGCGCGGCAATCTGCCGGTCAAACTCGGCGGACTCGCGGCGTCGCAGTACGCGAAAGCCGTAACCACGGGGGGAAATTGCGCGCAGCTGCGTCCCTTTCCCGGTTGCCGCGGCCGCCCGACACCGCCCGTTGATGCCGTCGCGGGCGAGCATGGCTTTCGCTTCTTCCCCGCCTACTACCTGCACACCTGGGATCTGTTCAACCGCATCCCGATCTATGAGCCGACGACCGACCCGGGCGGCGCGCTCCAGTGGAAGCCGAGTTCACGGACGGTACTGGACAACGTCAAACGCGTTGTCACCCAGGGCACGACGCTGGCCGGCAAGCCGTCCCTGGTGTTTCCGCGCGAGGCGCCCCGCAGCCCCGGTGAATTCGTCAGCGTTGTTCGACAACTCATGAGTCTGGGATTCTCGCCCGGCGATGTGCAGAACTTCGTGAGCCGGCTGCTGCAGTACCTCGTGACGAGCCCGCCGCGCCGCGCCACCGAACTGCAGAACCAATCGGCCTACGACTTCTTCGTCGGGCGGCAGGCCGATGGCACCCGTCGCTTCCACTATTCGTCGCAGTTCGATCGGTACCTGCTCGAAATGCCCAAGGTGCTGGCCGCATTCGACGCCCGTTGGGGCGACGCCCGCACCAATCTGACCACCTATCTGCAGCTGCAACTCCAGATGGACCGCCGCGACAACAAGGCCGACGGAGTCCTCAACGCGCCCACCACCGAGTCGTGGTTCGACCACTGGTATCGCCATCTGGTCCGGCTCGGTGTGCGATTCGTGCATGCAGCGGCCGCGAGCATCGATCCGCCCGTGGTCGACCCGGCACAGCCGCCATATCTTCGCCCCCGCGCCCGGGTGACACTGGCCGACGGAACTCGGGTGACACCGGACTACACCGTGGTGGCCGTCGATGCTCCCGGCGCCGAGCGGATCACGACGACGATGCGCGCAACCGGCACCGGGGGCACGGTGGCCGAACTGGACGGCTTCACGACGTCGGCACCTCCACCCGACGGCCCGCTCCAGCCGGGGTCCACCCGGCCGCACACGAGGCGAGATCCATACGCCGTGGATCAGATGGGCCGAGTGCCGTGGGACCGGTTTCAAACCCTCAGTGGTATCCAGTACTTCTTCGATACCGAGTTCCAGTTGCTGCGCGGGCACATGTACTACTCCGGCACCGAGTGGGCGCTGTCCTCGATCAACCAACACGGAATGTGGGAACGGCGACCCAATCTGGCCCAGAATGGCTACGTCTCGGTGCTGTCGGTGGATATCGGCGATTTCAACACTGCGTCGCAGCACCTGCGCGACGAATCCGGCCGCGGCAAGGCCGCCCGCGACTGCACCGCAGACGAGATCGCCACCGAGGTGTGGCGGCAGATCGTCGACGCGCTCACCACCGTCGACGGGACCCGTCCGGAGGGGATCCTGCCGTGGCCCGCCTGGTACACGCTCGACACCGGGCTACATCTGGCGCCGGACACCGGTCACCCGATCCGCAACGAAACGCCCTATCTCATACCGATCGTCGGCGACTGGCCAAACCGTCCCGGCGGCGATCCCTGGAATCCGCACGGCACGTCCTGGACCTACCGGCCGAACGAGCAGTGGTGGCTGGAGGATCTGCTGCAGCGCCACGTGTGGCAAGCCCGCCACGGCGGTTATCAGGTGCACCACAACTCGGTCGTCTTCGCCGGCACGTGGACCAAGACCTTCACCCGGATGACCTCCATGGAAGCTGCCTGCGAATCGGGCCGTCACGCGGTCAACGCCATCCTGGACCACTACGTCTGGGTCGCGACCCGGGGTGCCGATCGTCGCGAAAACACCACGCTCGACTGGCGGTTTCCCTATGGGTTCCTCGACCAGAGCTTGTCGAGCCCGATCCGGATGCCGACACCGGCCGGTGACTACTGCTACATCTTCGATCTGGAGAATCGGGAACCGGCCGACACTCGTCCGCTGCGTAACCTCGATGCCCGATATGCCGCGCAGTCACTTCCCCACCCGTTGGACGCCCCGTCCTCGCCACCGAGTAGCGCCAGCTTCCCATCGCCATTCCTGGAGGAACGAAGATGACCATGCCGCAGCACGATCCGAACCTCCTTGCCTATCTGCAAGCGTGGCGGCAGTACCTGGAACAGGTCGCGAGCGCAGCAGTGGCGCCCGGCTTCGCATTCCCGGTGATGCCCCAATTGCCCTCTCCGGCAATGCCGCTCGTTCCACCGCCGATCCCCCCGATGCCCCCCGGGTTCGGCACCCCGATGCCGCCGGCCTTCGGCCCGCCGCCGATTCAGCCGACAGTCGCGCCCGCCGACCACACCCAGCAGCTGCTGACGGCACTGCAAGCCTGGCGGCAATTCCTCGAACAAGCGCTCCGCACCCCTGCCGCAGGGGGCGCCGCGCCGGCACCCGTCGACGACTCGTCACGCCGTGAGAAGGACCGTGTTCCACCGCTGATCGACAACGGCGGCCGAACCTCAGAGACCACCACCGGAGCCAATGCCGGGGAGACTGCACCTTGGGTGGCCCCGGGATATGAGACGCCCGCACCCCGGGTAGGTTCGGCCTATGCACCCGAAGGCGGAGCCGGCACCTACGGAGGGACCACCGATCCGGCGCCGCGATCTCTTTATTCTTCTGCTGCAGAACCTTATTCAGTCTCAGGCACCGAGTGGTGGAGCAGGGAGACCCCCGTCGCGGGCGCTCCGACACGAGCCGGCAGGCCAGACTCCGATCAGTCGAAGTCTGCGCCGGACGCCGATCAGACGCAGTCCGATACCAACAACGGCCTTGGTGATGCTTCGAACGGGTCGAAGCTCGATCCGCCGAAATGGAAGGAACTGCTCGGACCAAGAGACCCCGGCGGTTCGCTGCACCCGCTGAGCCCTTTGTCGCACCATGCGGCCGACTTGTTGTCCGTTCGCCCGGTGAACGACCTTCAGTCCCCCTCTTTCCCGCGCCTTTCCCGGTAGGCCGCCACATGCTGGCGGTTCCCACAGTTCCCGGTGTCGCAGAAGATCTTGGACCGGTTCCGTGACACGTCGAACAGCACCGCTTCGCAGTCGGGTGCCGCGCAGATCTTGAGCCGGCGCAGCTCGCCGCCGCGGATCAGGTCGGCCAGCGCCATGGCCATCTCGGCGCCCATCCTGCGCGCCAGCGGGTCGTGGATCGAGGCCAGATGCAGATGCCATTCCGGCATCTCGGCGTGCCGGGTCAGCCAGGGCGAGGCCTTGGTGTCGGAAAGCAGGGCGTTGACCTGTCCGACCGCGCGCTCCTCGTCATCAGCGGCCGCCCACAGCCGCCCGATCCGCTCCCGCAAACGATGCACCTCGGCGAGTTCCGCGTCGTCGCGGTCGCGGCGTCCGGTCCAGCCGAACTCGGCCAGGTAGTCGTCGAGTCCGGCGATGTCGCCCAGCTCGTCGCCGTCGACCCTGTCGCTGTTGATCAGTACGCACGCGGCCCGCAGTGTGAGCTCCGTGTCATGAGTGAAAATCATTTGACGCATGACTCCCGTCGCCGATATTGTCATGAGCAACATTCATTTTACTCATTACATCTTGGAGCGCCTCATGACGATGACCGACGCGCGGTCCACGAGCCGGTTCCGGCTCGGCCTGACGTTCGCCATCACGTCCGCCTTCGCGTTCGGCCTGTCCGGCCCCCTGGCGAAATCGCTCATGGAAGCGGGCTGGACCCCCACCGCCGCGGTGACCGCGCGACTGGCCGGCGGGGCGCTGGCCATGGCCGTCTTCGCCACTTTCGCCAGGCCGGGCTGGGTCCGTGAGGCGCTGGAGCATCGCCGCACGATCATCGCCTACGGCGTGGTCCCCGTCGCGGGCGCCCAGTTCTGCTACTACAACGCCGTCTCTCATCTGTCGGTGGGCGTGGCACTGCTGCTCGAATACACCGCGCCCATTCTGGTGGTGGGCTGGCTGTGGGCACGGACCCGGCGCCGACCGAGCAATCTGACGCTGGCCGGTGTCGCCATCGCAATCACCGGCATCACGCTGGTACTCGACGTCTTCGCCGGCGCGCACATCAACTCGACCGGCGTGATGTGGGGACTCGCCGCCGCAGTCTGCGCGGCCTGCTACTTCATGATGTCGGAGAAGGCGAGCTCCGACGGCACCGGACTGAGCCCCATCACGCTGGCCGCGGCCGGCCTGGTCGTCGGCGCCGTCTCCGTCGCCGCACTCGGCGTATCGGGCATCATGCCGATGCACTTCAGCGCCGAGAACGCCGTGGTGGCCGGACTGACGGTGCCGTGGTTCGTCCCCGTCATCGCGCTCGCGCTCATCCCGACCGCCATCGCCTACACGCTGGGCATCATGGGTGTGGCCCGACTGCGCCCGCGGTTCGCCTCGCTGGTCGGGCTGTCCGAAGTGCTGTTCGCCGTGCTCACCGCCTGGGCGCTGCTGGGTGAGGCGATCACCATCACTCAGACCGTGGGCGGCACAGTGGTTCTGCTCGGCCTGGCACTTGCCCGTCAGGGCGACCGCACCGAGCAGGTGGCGCAGGCCAATTGGCCCGACGTCCCGCCCGTGCAATCGTCGGCCGGGCAACCGATTAGCCGTAGCTAACCTTTGAATGTGAAGATGTTGATCGTGAAGCTGCGCACGATGGCTGCCCGGTCGGCCGCACTGGGATCCGCATTGATAACTGCACTCGCCGTCCTGGCCGGTCCCGCACCGGTCGCGTCCGCCGAGCCGTGCTCGGACGTCGAACTGCTCTTCGCCCGCGGCACCAGCGAGCCCCCCGGCATCGGCCGCGTCGGCCAGGCGCTGGCGGATTCGCTGCGCCCGCAACTCGGGGGGCGCACCCTGAGCACCTACGGGATCAACTATCCCGCGACCTACGACTTCTTCACCGCGGCCGACGGCGCCGTCGACGCGGCCGGACGTGTCGCCTACCTGGCCCAGAACTGCCCCAACACCCGGGTGGTGCTCGGCGGGTACTCGCAGGGGGCCGCAATCGTCAACATGCTTGTCGGCCTGCCGCCGGTCGGTGATCGCATCGGCGACATGGGTTCGGCGCCACCGCTGCCCGGCAACCTGGCCGGGAATGTCGCCGCGATGGTCGGATTCGGAAACGCCGGCGCGAAGTTCGGCTACCCGTTGACCGCAGCGGGACCGCCGTTCAGCGGGCGCGGGATCGACCTCTGCGCGGACGGCGATCCGATCTGCTCGCGCGGGCGCAACCCGTTCGCGCACACCCACTACGAATCATCGGGTTTCATTCCGCAGGCAGCCGGGTTCATCGCCGGCCGCGTCTGACTCGGGACTTGTTTAGCCCGTCTTCGCGTTATGCTTTGGCGTGGCCATTGATCTTGTTCGCCGTTGTTCTGTCCTTGTCGCCGCCGCTGCCACGGCAGCCGGTGCACTGATCCTGACGCCCGCGTCGCCGGCGCAAGCCGAGGGATGCACCGATATCGAGGTCGTCTTCGCCCGCGGGACCAATGAGGATCCGGGCCTGGGCCGCATCGGGAGCGCCTTCGTCAACTCGCTGCGCAACAAGGTCGGCGGACGTTCGGTGGGCACCTACGCGGTGAACTATCCGGCGAGCTTCGACTTCCTGGCCGCCGCGGGCGGCGCCAACGACGCCAGCGGTCACATCCAATGGATGATGAACAACTGCCCCAACACGCGACTGGTGCTGGGCGGCTACTCCCAGGGCGCCGCCGTCATCGACGTCATCGCCGCGGTGCCGGTGCCCGGCATCGGCTTCAACGCCCCACTGCCGCCCAATACGCCCGAGCACGTCGCCGCGCTGGTGGCGTTCGGCAACCCGTCGGCAAAGGTGGGCCTGCCGCTGACGGCCAGCCCGGTATGGGGTGGCCGGTCCATCGACCTGTGCAACTTCGGCGACCCGGTCTGCAGCCCCGGCGACGACGTCGCCGCGCACCGCGCCTACGACGGCGGCCCCGCCGATCAGGCCGCAAGCTTCGCGGCCGGTCTGCTCTGAGCGCACCCCGGTACACTGCATCAGGTGCCTATCCGAACGCTTCCAGCAAAGCGCCGTGCGCGTAAGTTCGCCGCCACCGTCGCCGCGGTAGCGGCCCTCGCCGGGGGGTTCCTGGCCACGACGACGGCCGGGCCGGCCGCACAGGTTCCCACCGCATCGGCCGAACCGTGCGCACCCGTGGAGCTGATCTTCGCGCGCGGCCGCAACGAGGCGCCCGGTGTCGGACGCCTCGGCGACAATCTCGTGGCCGCGCTGAACGCCCGGCTGCCGCAGCCCATCGGCGTCTATGGCGTGAACTATCCGGCCAACACCGAGATTCCCCAGGGCGCCAACGACATCAGCAACCGCATCCAGTACATGGCCGGCGCCTGCCCGGACACCCGGCTGATCGTCGGTGGCTACTCGCTCGGTGCGGCGTCGGCCGCGCTGGCACTGTCGGCCACCCAGACCGGGATGGGGTTCAACCGCCCCCTGCCGCCCGGGATGGACAGCCACATCGCCGCCGTCGTGCTGGTCGGTAATTTCTCCAAGTCGATTCCGGGGCATCAGATCGCCGGGCAGTACCTGGACCGCACCATCGACGTCTGCAACGCAGAGGATCCGGTCTGCTCGGGCGGCCTGCCGAACGACCTGAACGACCTCCAGCGGGTCTGGGGCGACCACCTGCAGGACGGCTACATCGGCTCCGGGCTCATCGACCAGGCCGCCGACTTCGCCGCTGCGCGCGTGCGGTAACCGCGAACTTCGCAACACAGACGTCAATTCCGGCGACTACACTCGGAGCGGTGATCTTGAAGCCGAGGGGTCGGGTCCGCCGCTTCACCGTGCTGTCGTCTGCAGTGCTCGTCGTGCTGGCCGCCCTGACCACGCCCACTCTCACCACGCCCGCCCTCCTGCCGACGGCCGGGGCGGTGTCCTGCCCCGACGCCGAGCTGATCTTCGCGCGCGGCCGCATGGAATCTCCCGGCGCCGGCCAGATCGGCAACGCCCTCGTGAGCGCCCTGCGTTCCAAGACCGGCAAGAATGTGGCGATGTACGCGGTGAAGTACCCCGCGGACACCCAGATCGACATCGGCGCCAACGATATGAGCGCCCGCGCGCAGTACATGTCGACCAACTGCCCGGACACCCGGCTCATTCTGGGTGGCTATTCACTCGGGGCCGCGGTGACCGATGTGGTGCTCGCGGTCCCCTTCGCGGCCTTCGGATTCCAGAAACCGCTGCCTCCCGGCATCGACCAGAAGGTCGCCGCGGTGGCCCTGTTCGGCAACGGGATCGCCTGGGTGGGGCCCATCTCGAACTTCAACCCGCTCTATCAGGAACGCACCATCGAGCTCTGCCACGGCGACGATCCGATCTGCAATCCGACCGACCCGGAGAACTGGGAGTCGTATTGGGCTGATCACCTGGCGCCGGCGTACATCAAAGCGGGCATGGTCAACCAGGCCGCAGATTTCGTGGCGCCGCGCCTCTGAGTGCCCTTGCCCTCGTTGACCGTTCAGAGGGTGCGCAGATCGCGCGTCACATTGATACGCGCGGCCAGCTGATCATCGGCCGGATAGTCCACCCGCACCAGGGTCAGACCACGAGCCGGTGCCGCCGCGAAATCGCTGGAGCGTTTCGTCGCGTCGAGCAGCGACGCGCACCATGCCGGTTCCCGGCGACCCTCCCCCACCGCCAGCAGCGCACCGACCAGTGAGCGCACCATCGACCAGCAGAACGCGTCGGCACTGACGTGGGCGGTGAGCAGGTCGCCGTCCCTCGTCCAGTCCAGCCGTTGCATCTCGCGGATCGTGGTGGCGCCGTCGCGGTGCTTACAGAACGCGGCGAAATCGTGCAGCCCGATCAGGTGCCGCGACGCGGCCACCATGGCGTCCACGTCGAGCGGGCGTGGCCACGGCGTGACGAACCGGGCCTGCTGCGGGGTCGCGCCGTATGGCGCTGTGGCGAGCCGGTATTCGTAATGCCTGCGCAGCGCGGAGAACCGCGCGTCGAAACCGTCCGGGGCGCGCACGATGCCGAGCACCCGGACGTCCTCGGGCACGAACCGTGCGAGACGCCTTGTCAACGGCAGGAATTCGGGCTCCCCCGGCGGCCGCACGCTGCGCGGGTAAGCGTGGCCCAGCGCATCCTCAGGCACGTCGACATGCGCCACCTGGCCGGTGGCGTGCACACCGGCATCGGTACGTCCGGCGGCCCGCAGGATCACCGGGGTGCGGAACACCGTCGACAGCGCCTCTTCGAGAACACCGGCGACGGTGCGCTGCCCGTCCTGGGCGGCCCAGCCGGCGAACTCGGTGCCGTCATAGGCGATGTCCAAGCGCAAACGAACAAACCCGCCACCGGAGTCGATGGCGGGTTTGTTCATTCCGTTGCTACTTGGCGTCGTCAGCCTTGTCCTCGGCCTCGGCCTCGGTGGTCTCCTCGGCAACAGCCTCGTCGGCAGGCGCCTCGGTGGTCTCCTCGACAGCCTCGTCGGCGGTCGGGCCTTCGGTGGCCTCAGGCTCGACTGCAGCCTGCGGGGCGGCGGCCGCCGCAACCTTCTGGGACGCGTCCGCACGGCGAGCACGGTTGGCCTCAGAGGTCGCGGTCTTCTCCCGGACCAGCTCGATGACGGCCATCGGGGCGTTGTCGCCCTTACGTGCCTCCACCTTGATGATCCGGGTGTAGCCACCCTCACGATCGGCGAAGAAGGGACCGATCTCGGCGAACAGGGTGTGCACCACATCCTTGTCGCGGATCTTCTTCATCACCTCACGCCGGTTGTGCAGCGTGCCCTTCTTGGCGTGGGTGATCAGCTTCTCCGCGTACGGACGCAACGCCCGTGCTTTCGGTTCGGTCGTCTTGATGCGGCCGTGCTCGAAGAGCGAGGTGGCCAGGTTGGCCAACAGCGCGGCCTGGTGCGAGGACGACCCGCCGAGGCGAGGACCCTTGGTGGGTTTGGGCATTGCGACTATCTCCTAATGTGGCCGATCCCCGTATCAGGTAGGACCGGGACGGATCCCGGGCTGACGTAGCCCGGGGGTTGTGCCCTGTTTAGAGCTGTTCGGTTTCGGCGAAGTCCTGGTCGGTGTCCAGGTCGTAGCCGGCGTCACCGGTCCAGGTGCCGGTGGCCACGTCGTAGCCGGCAACCTCGGACGGATCGAAGGTKGCCGGGCTGTCCTTGAGCGAGAGACCCAGCTGATGCAGCTTGATCTTGACCTCGTCGATGGACTTCTGGCCGAAGTTACGGATGTCGAGCAGATCGGACTCGGTGCGCGAGACCAGCTCGCCGACCGTGTGCACACCCTCGCGCTTGAGGCAGTTGTACGAACGCACCGTCAGGTCGAGGTCGTCGATCGGCAGCGCGAAGCTGGCGATGTGGTCGGCCTCGGCCGGCGACGGCCCGATCTCGATGCCCTCGGCCTCGACGTTGAGTTCCCGTGCCAGACCGAAGAGTTCGACCAGGGTCTTGCCTGCCGACGCCAGGGCGTCCCGCGGGCTGATCGAGTTCTTGGTCTCGACATCGAGGATCAGCTTGTCGAAGTCGGTGCGCTGCTCGACGCGGGTGGCCTCCACCTTGTAGGTCACCTTGAGCACCGGCGAGTAGATGGAATCGACCGGGATACGGCCGATCTCGGCACCAGAAGCCTTGTTCTGCACGGCGGGCACGTAGCCACGGCCCCGCTCGACGACCAGCTCGACCTCGAGCTTGCCCTTGTCGTTCAGTGCCGCGATGTGCAGATCCGGGTTGTGCACCGTCACACCGGCCGGCGGCACGATGTCACCGGCGGTGACCGCACCCGGGCCCTGCTTGCGCAGGTACATGGTGACCGGCTCGTCCTCTTCCGAGGACACGACCAGACCCTTGAGGTTCAGGATGATGTCGGTGACGTCTTCCTTCACACCGGGGACGGTGGTGAACTCGTGCAGCACACCATCGATGCGGATGCTGGTGACCGCTGCGCCCGGGATGGACGACAGCAGCGTGCGCCGCAGCGAGTTGCCGAGGGTGTAACCGAAACCGGGCTCCAGCGGTTCGATGGTGAACCGAGACCGGTTGTCGGCCAACGCCTCTTCGGACAGTGTGGGTCGCTGTGAAATCAGCATGGTGTTTCTATCTCCTTCTCGGCACCCGCTATTTGATGCCGTCTGGGTGTCCCAGGCCACCGTGACCTGGGACGGTCACACGATTACTTCGAGTAGAACTCGACGATGAGCTGTTCGGTGAGCGGCACCTGGATCTGTGCCCGCTCGGGCAGCTGGTGCACCAGGATGCGCTGACGCTCACCGACAACCTGCAGCCAACCCGGGATCGGGCGCTCGCCCGCGGCCTGACGTGCAGCCTCGAAGGGCAGCGTGTTGATCGACTTGTCCTTGACATCGATGATGTCGTACTGCGAGACGCGGTAACTGGGGATGTCGACCTTCACACCGTTGACGGTGAAGTGGCCGTGGCTGACCAGCTGGCGGGCCATGCGACGCGTGCGGGCCAGGCCCGCGCGGTACACGACGTTGTCCAGCCGGCTTTCCAGGATGCGCAGCAGGTTCTCGCCGGTCTTGCCCGAGAGGCGGTTGGCCTCTTCGTAGTAGCGGCGGAACTGCTTCTCCATGACGCCGTAGGTGAAGCGAGCCTTCTGCTTCTCCTGCAGCTGCGTGCGGTATTCGCTTTCCTTGATCCGCGCGCGACCGTGCTGGCCGGGCGGATAGGGACGCTTTTCGAACGACTGATCGCCGCCGACGAGGTCGACGCCGAGGCGACGCGACTTGCGGGTCGCGGGGCCGGTATAACGAGCCATTGTCTAAATCCTCTTCCCTAGACCCGGCGCCGCTTGGGCGGACGGCAGCCGTTGTGCGGCTGCGGAGTGACGTCGGAGATCGCGCCGACTTCGAGGCCTGCGGCCTGAAGCGAACGGATCGCGGTCTCGCGGCCCGAACCCGGGCCCTTCACGAAGACATCGACCTTCTTTACACCGTGCTCCTGCGCCTTGCGGGCAGCATTCTCGGCGGCCAGCTGTGCGGCGAAGGGGGTCGACTTACGCGAACCCTTGAAGCCGACGTGACCCGACGAGGCCCAGGCGATGACGTTGCCCTGGGGATCGGTGATCGAGACGATGGTGTTGTTGAAGGTGCTCTTGATGTGAGCAGCGCCGTGCGGGACGTTCTTCTTTTCCCTGCGGCGGGTCTTCTGACCCTTCTTGGCGGCGGTGCCGCCCTTCTTTGCCTGTGCCATCCGGGGTTACCTGGCCTTCTTCTTGCCGGCGATGGTGCGCTTCGGGCCCTTGCGGGTACGCGCGTTGGTCTTGGTGCGCTGTCCACGCACGGGCAGGCCACGACGGTGGCGCAGGCCCTGGTAGCAGCCGATCTCGATCTTGCGACGGATGTCGGCCTGGACCTCGCGGCGCAGGTCACCCTCGACCTTGAGGTTGCCTTCGATGTATTCGCGCAGCTGGCTCACCTGATCGTCGGTGAGGTCCTTGGTGCGCAGGTCCCGGCTGATGCCGGTGCCTTCCAGGATTTCCTGGGAGCGGGTACGGCCGATGCCGTAGATATAGGTCAGCGCGATCTCCATGCGCTTGTCACGCGGGAGATCGACGCCCATGAGACGTGCCATCAGGCAGTGATTCCTTCTCTATGCGGAGGTCTGTTCCCAGTCCGTTCCCCGTCTTGGCGGGGCCCGGCCTCCGTGCCGGGCGTGTAGTGAGCAGCGAATCCGCTCACTGGTACTGGGAGGTCTGCATTCAGTTGTGGGTGGTGCTGCTTGCTTGGACGCTGCGTTGCTTTGGCTGGGACTAACCCTGCCGCTGCTTGTGCCGCGGATCCGAGCAGATCACCATGACCCGCCCATGCCGGCGGATCACCCTGCACTTGTCGCAGATCGGCTTGACGCTCGGGTTCACCTTCACGGCTTCGCGATCCTTCTTGGTCGTTGTGACGGGCACATGAGCGCCCGCCACAGGTAGTGGTTGTTGCAGTTGAGAGGCGTGTTACTTGTACCGGTACACGATGCGACCCCGGGACAGGTCATAGGGCGAAAGCTCCACCACTACGCGGTCCTCGGGCAGGATGCGGATGTAGTGCTGCCGCATCTTGCCGCTGATGTGGGCCAGAACCTTGTGTCCGTTCTCCAGCTCAATGCGGAACATCGCATTGGGCAGAGGTTCGACGACACGGCCCTCGACCTCGATGGCACCGTCTTTCTTGGCCATACTGTGTTAGCGATCCTTGCCTTCGTTTTCGTATCCTGTGCGCCCTCGGCTCGGCACGGCCGCGCCACCGACTGAGCACGTGAGCCGGATCAACGAAATCGTTAAGGTTCCAAGACAGGCACGCAAAGAGTCGGCACGGAAGCCGCACCGTTGGTCCACGATACCCGCTGTCGGGGTGTGCTTCAAAATCGCGAAACCAGTGCTCCCGGCGGGATGCCATGGTGGCAAGCCCGCCGCCGACGCGGTGCGCGTAGATCAGCAGGCCGAAGCCGCGGTATCGAGGCCAGGCTGGTCGCCGAGGCGACCGGTAGAAACGAGGTCGCCGCCGCACTGAACAGATAAAACGCCGACGGCCCTCCGGTTGATCCGGGACGCCCCGCCGCGCCTACGTCCGCTCCGAGCGCCAGCAGTTCGCGGCCGGCGACGGGACGTCTGAGGCTCCCCCGAGTGTGAATCGTCTGCGAAGTCACGGCGACTTCTCCGCGGACGTTTCACACTCGGTGGCGCATGCTCTTGAGCTGGCTTGAATGCCTAGGTCTGTCATGCGCATCCGGTACTGTCGACCGGCTAAGACCTGCTGCAGATATAGCGTCGAAAGAGGACGGTCGTGATCAAACTCGATCCCCGCCTCGTGAAGGTTGCGAGCACGTCACCCAACTTCGGCTCGCTCGCGGCGATCGAACCGCTGCTGGCGGTTTACGGCGCCGGCGCAGAGTCGTCGGTCTACTCAGATCCGAACGGCGCGTTGGTGAAGTGTCGGCAGTTCGGCGAAGTACTCGCGGAGCAATTGGTGGTTCGCACCCGCACCCGGTATGACGGCGAGCGGCAGGTGGATCGAATCATCGCGCTCGAACGCGCCGGTGTCCTGACTGCGCAGACGGCCAATGCCTTTCACCACATCAGGAAATCGGGCAACGAAGCGACCCACACGCATCTTTTCGATGTCCGTGCGGCCTTGACTGCCCTTGAACAGTGCTGGCAGTTGGGCAATCTGCTCCGGATGGCGGTGTCTGAAGACCGGACCGCACGCAGCTTCGTCGCGCCGCAGCCGCCGTCACCGCCGGTGGCCTCCGGCGAAGGCGAGCGAGTTGCCGTCGCCGACATCGAAGCCACCCTGGCCAAATCGCGTGCAGAGCTGAGCGAAACACTCACCGTCCTGGAAGCGACGCGGACCGCTCAGGAATCGGAAGCGCAGGCACGCCGGGCCGCCGAGGCAGAACTGGCCCGCTTTCGGGCCGTCGAGGCAACCATGTCGGCCTCGATGGCCGACCTGCAGGCGCAGATCGCCGAGCTGATCCGCGTGGATGCGGTCGCTTCGGTCACTGATACCCCAGCGGAGCAGACTGATCCAAAGGTATTTGTCGAAGCCTTCCGCAGGCGACCACCCTTGAACGAGGTGCAGTCACGCCGCGTCATCGACAAGCAGCTCCGCGCTGCGGGGTGGGCGGTGCAGGACTTCGGCGAGATCAATCCCGCCGCCGGACTCGGCGTAGCAGTGCGCGAGTTCCATCTGGCGACCGGGTTCGCCGATTACATCCTCTACGTCGACAGCAAGATCGTCGGCGTCATCGAAGCCAAACGTGAGGGTACGACGCTGACCGGTGTCGAAGCCCAGACACGGAAGTACGCCCAAGGGCTGCGACCCGAACACAAGCTGGTGGCCTGGCGCCGCGACGACGAACCCCTCCCGTTCTGCTACGAAGCGACGGGCGCGGAAACCCGGTTCACCAACTTGCTCGATCCCAAACCGCGGTCGCGGGAGGTGTTCGCGTTTGCGCGGCCCGAAACCGTCCGTACCTGGATGCATTCCGCCGAAGCCCGCCCGGACGCACCTACGTTCCGGGGGCACGTGCTCCAACTGCCCGTACTGGATCCGGAAGGATTGYGCCCCAATCAGATCCAGGCCGTCACCGGCATCGAGAAGTCACTGCAACACAATCGACCGCGCGGGCTGGTACAGATGGCGACCGGCGCAGGAAAGACCTTCACGGCCGTGACGTCGGCCTATCGGTTAATCAAGCATGCCGGTGCCTCGAAAGTTCTGTTCCTCGTGGACCGCAACAATCTGGGCGAGCAGGCCGAAGCGGAGTTCGACAACTACGTGCCGCGCGATGACGGCCGCCGGTTCGGTGAGATCTACAACGTCCAGCGACTGTCGGGTCGTACCGTCCTCGGCTCCACAAACGTCGCCATTTCGACGATTCAGCGCCTCTACATGCTGCTCCAAGGCCAGGAACTACCCGAGGCAGACGACGACATCGACGGGGACGACGAGCAGACCGCGCCGGTCGATGTYGCCTACAACCCTCAGATCCCTCCCGAGACTTTCGACCTGATTGTCGTCGACGAATGCCACCGCTCGATCTACGGCCGCTGGCGCGCCGTACTGGACTACTTCGACGCCCCGATCATCGGCCTGACCGCCACCCCGACCAAGCAGACACTGGGATTCTTTGATCAGAACCTGATCAGCGAGTACACCTATGAGGAGTCGGTGATCGACGGGGTCAACGTTCCGTTCGACGTGTACCGAATCCGCACCGCGATCACTGAACGCGGCGGCACCATCGACGCCAAAACGGTTGTACCGATCCGTGATCGAAAAACCCGCGCACAACGCTACGAGGAACTCGACGAGGACTACGCCTACACCGGGAACGCGCTCGGCTACGACGTCATCGCCGAGGACCAGGTGCGAACCGTGCTGACTACATTCAAGGAACGGCTGTACAACGAGATCTTTCCGGGCCGGTCGGCGGTCCCCAAGACGCTGATCTTCGCCAAGACCGATGCGCACGCCGACGAGATCGTCCAGCAGGTACGCGAAGTCTTCAACGAGGGCGCCGAATTCGCCACCAAGATCACCTATAACGCACAGAACCCGAAGGACCGGTTGGCTGAGTTCCGCAACAGCCCGACGTTGCGCATCGCCGTGACCGTAGACATGATCGCCACAGGCACCGACGTCCGCGCCATCGAATGTGTGATGTTCATGCGGTCAGTGCGGTCGGCGGTGTACTTCGAGCAGATGAAGGGCCGCGGAGCGCGGATCATTGGCGTCGACGACTACGCCGCGCTGACCCCGGACGCCCGGCCCGGGTTCACCAAAGACCACTTCGTCATCGTCGATGCGGTCGGTGTCACTGACTCCCCTCTCGTGGACGCCACCCCGATGGAGCGCGAGCCGAGCGTGTCGTTGCAACAGTTGTTGGCCAAAGCCGGACGGATGACACTCACCCCCGATGAGGCATCCACCTTGGCAGTGCGACTGGCCGCCCTTGCATCGCAACTTAAACCGGATGAGGACACCGAGATCGCCGCGGTGGCCGGCGACACGTCGCTGCGCGATATCGCCCGGCGGATCGCAGCCGCGAGCGACAACGATGCAATCATCGCCGCGCAGGACAGTGGCGGTGATGCCGCTGTGCGCGCGCAGATCGATGACGGTGTCGCACCGCTAACCACCAATCCGGAACTGCGGCAACGCATCCTCGACATCCGCCGTGCGAAGGATCTGCTGTACGACCAGGGGAACAAGGACTCCGTCCTGTCGACCGAGCGCTTCAGCTACGCCGAATCGTCGCGAGACCGCGTCGCCAGCTTCCGGCAGTACCTCGACGATCATCGTGATGAGATCGCCGCCCTGCAGGTGGTGCATGGCAGCGAGACGGCGCGCCCGAGTTACCGGGATCTCAAGGCGCTGGCCGAGCAGGTCGCCCGGGTGCCGGCGATCGGCAGCATCGAGGCACTGTGGCATTCCTATGCCGAACTGGGCGAGCTCGCCGATCCGAAACACAAGGTCGACGTACCCGACCTGGTGACGATCCTGCGCCATGAACTATCGAAACAATCAGGGGGAGAGAAGATTTCGCCGTTTGCATCGGTGGTCGAATCCAGGTTGGCGGCATGGCTGACCGAGCAGGAACGCCGTGGCGTCGCCTATTCAGAGCAGCAAAAGCGTTGGATCACTTCGATTGTCGATGTGGTTAAGACGAGCATCGGGGTCGATGTCGACGATCTCGACCGGCATCCTCTGTCCTCGTTGGGCGGCGTTGACCGGTTCGCGCAGGACTTTTCGGTCCGCACATTGGAGGAGGCGCAGGAGTTCTTGGATGAGTTGAGCAGGGAGTTGACAGCGTGAGATTCCCACTCGCGAACCTCGATGAGATTGCTGAAATCCAAGGTGGTATTCAGAAACAACCGAAACGAATACCGGCGCACAACACATTCCCGTTTTTGCGGGTGGCGAACGTTATGCCACACGGACTGGACCTTGGCGAGGTCCACACGATCGAACTCTTCGATGGAGAACTCGAACGGTACCGACTTGAACGAGGTGATCTACTCGTTGTCGAGGGCAATGGAAGCGCAAGCCAGATTGGTCGAGCGGCGTTGTGGGACGGATCGATCGAGGATGCCGTGCATCAGAATCATCTCATCAGGGTTAGACCTGGTCACTTAGTGAACGAACGGTTTCTAGGCTACATGTGGAGTTCGCCAAACATTCGATCGGAGCTGACTCGGGTAGCGAGTTCGACCAGCGGACTCCATACGCTGAGTGTGACGAAACTCCGAAAGATTCGTCTGCCGCTACCTCCGCTCAACGAGCAGTTCCGAATAGTCGAGGAACTCGATGATCGCTTATCGCGCATCGACGCCGCGGAAGCGATATTGCGGGCCAGCCAGACACGACTCGATGTACTGATTGGTGCCGTCTTGGGTGAGTGTCGCGACGGCGAATTGCGTCCGCTGGCAGAAGTTGCCGCTATACAAGGGGGAATTCAGAAGCAACCGAAACGCGCTCCGAAGGACAACGCCTACCCTTTCCTGCGGGTGGCGAATGTGACTGCGAGGGGACTGGACCTCGGCGACGTACATCGAATCGAGCTGTTCGGCGACGAACTCAACCGTTTGAGCTTACAGACTGGAGACCTGCTCGTGGTCGAGGGCAACGGAAGCCCATCGCAGATCGGTCGTGCCTGTATGTGGGATGGAAGTATCGGAAACTGTGTACATCAGAACCACCTGATACGCGTCCGCCCATCACAGGATCTCGACCCGCGGTATTTAGAGGCAGTATGGAACTCCCCTGAGAATCGTTCGAATCTCAGCAATGTGGCGAGCTCAAGCAGTGGGCTTCATACGTTGAGCGTGTCAAAGCTCAAAAGAATCTCGATCCCGGTGCCTCCACGGTCGCGGCAGGCCGAGTTGATCGCTCGTGTCGATCAGTACCGAGAGGCTGAGAACCGGCTTGCAGGCAGTATCGTGATTTCCCGGTCCCGAACGGCGGCACTCCGCCGGTCTCTCCTCCGCGCCGCCTTCAACGGTGAACTCGTTGACCAAGATCCAAACGACGAGCCCGCCGATGTCGCGCTCGCTCGGATTCGCGAGCAACCCAAGCCCATTCGGAAGCGTGCCGCTTCCACCAAGACCTGACCGTGCCGGCCCGATGGAAGTCCGTCACTATCGACGACTGGCTACAGGATACGGACAGCCGCAGTGCAGAACCGTTGGGCGGCAAAGAGAAGTTCTGGATCATCGGCCCCGACGAGCGCGAATACCTTTTCAAGTTCGCCCGCTGCGATCCGGATGGGTCCAACGTTAGGGGTGAAGACTGGGCCGAATGGGCGGTACACCAATTGGCCGAACTTATCGAAGTCCCAACTGCTATTGCGATTCCAGGGACTTTCGCAGGTCGCCGCGGGTCATTGTCTCGCGCCGTTTGGCACGACCGTGAACAGCTCACGCACGGAAACGAGCTGCTCGCACTTGTGGATGCGAAGTATGACGCCACCGCGCCTCGCGAAAACCCCGGCTACACCGTCGAAGCGGTACGCGCCGCGCTCACCGGCGTCGCAGCGCCAACACAGTGTGAATCACCGATCATGACCGGCTTTGACGCCTGGGCCGGGTACCTGATGCTCGACGCGTGGGTAAGCGGCCGCGACCGCCATCACGAGAACTGGGCGGCGATCAACAGATCGGGATCACTACTCCTTGCTCCGTCATTCGATCATGGAAACGCTCTGGGCTTCCAGGAGCCCGAAGCCAAAGTGACCGTGTTGGCAACCGACGACGTGCGGCTCGCGAAGTGGAGCGAACGCGGCGCGAGCTTTCATTTCGCAGGCAGGCCATCGCTGGTCGACGTGGCTGACGCCGCACTGCGCCTCGCCGGAGACGCAGTTCACGCGCACTGGCGCAGTAGACTCGCAGCAACGACCGCGGAAGACGTGGCGGGGATCTTCGACCAGATTCCGGCCGACCTGATGTCAGACCCCGGGCGTAGATTTCGGGCCAAGCTACTCGCCCTCAACAAAGAAAGGATCATCGATGACCACTAGCCCATCGTCGCGCACCGCGATCGCGCCGGCCATCGATATCCGGCAGCGGCTGTTTCTGATCTGGCAGAACCCCGACACTCGGCAGTTCATCAGGGTCGGCGTGCTCTCCGAACTGGTGGACGGCCGGTACGCATTCGAGTACACCGCCGGTGCCAGTGCCGACGGTTTCCACCCGTTGGTGCAGTTCCCCGACGTGCGCAAGACCTACGTCTCCGATGCGCTGCCGGCATTCTTCGTCAACCGGCTCATGTCGAAGAAACGACCGTCGTATCCGACTTACCTGGATGCGATCGGCATCGACGCCGTTGGCCTCGAAACCCCGATGGAACTGTTGGCCCGCACCGGTGGCCCACGGGCGACCGACACCTTTCATCTCGTCGATGACTTCTCAGCCGACCAGAACGGCTGCGTTGTGAGCCGTTTCCTGGCCTCTGGCGTCCGACACATCGACGGCTCGGCGGATGCACTCAGCCGGGTCAAACCCGGCGATCAACTACAGCTCCGCGCCGACGCCGACAACCCCGTCAACAAGCGCGCCCAACTCGTATGCGCCCAGACCGATGATCCCCTCGGCTATGTTCCCGACTGGCTCCTCGATGACCTCGAAGAACTGTTGCAACGCGCAAGCGAGTACCGCGTCATCGCCGAGCGGGTGACCCCCGACGCGGACCCCCATCTGCGGTTGTTGTGCCGCATCGAGGCCTGCGTTCAGCCGACCGGCTAGCCTCAGCGGGTGTCGAATCACGCCGAACTGCGCCGCCTTGTCGACAGCCTGTGGAGCTACTGCGACGTCCTGCGCGATGCCGGAGTCTCCAACATCGACTATGTCGAACAGCTCAGCTACCTGTTGTTCTTGAAGATGGCCGACGAACGGCAGAAGGGGCTTCGTCGCGAGCAGATTCTGCCTGAGGCGCTGAGCATTTCGTGGGACCGGCTGGCCGAACTCGACGGGCTGGCTCTCGAAGACGAGTACCGCCGGATACTCAGTGAACTCGGCAAGGAGAGCACCAACCTCGGCGTGATCTTCCGCAAGGCGCAGAACCGAATTCAGGAACCTGCGCTACTGCGGAAGCTGATCGTGGACTTGATCGGTACGAAAACCTGGTCCATCGGCGGAGATCTGAACGGCGACGCCTACGAAGGTCTGCTGCAGAAGTCTGCTTCGGACGTCAAATCCGGTGCCGGCCAATATTTCACGCCGAGGACGTTGATTAATGCCATCGTCGAGGTGATGCGGCCGTCCCCGTCGGACACCATCAACGATCCGGCCTGCGGCACCGGTGGGTTCCTGCTCGCCGCCGTCGACTATCTGAACAACCACCATGCGGCTGCAATGCGCCCAGAACAGCGCAAAGCCCTCGGTGAGGGACAGATGGTCAATGGCGTCGAACTCGTCGACGCCACCGCCCGGCTGGGCACCATGAACATGTATCTGCACGGCATCGGACGGGCCACCGGCGATCCCGTGATCACCGTCCGGGACGCGCTGGCCACCAAGCAGGACCCGGTCTCGATGGTGCTGGCCAATCCACCGTTCGGCCGCAGATCCTCGGTCACCGTCGTCGGCGAGGACGGCCGGGCCGAACGCGAAGACATCGCCTACAGCCGCCCCGACTTCTGGGTCACCACCACCAACAAGCAGCTCAACTTCGTCCAGCACATAGCCACCACCCTGAAGATCGACGGTCGCGCCGCCGTGGTCGTCCCCGACAACGTCCTTTTCGAAGGCGGCGCCGGTGAAACCATCCGACGACGACTGCTGGCCGAGTACGACGTGCACACCCTGCTGCGCCTGCCGACCGGGATCTTCTACGCCGGCGGCGTCAAAGCCAACGTGATCTTCTTCGACCGCAAACAGGCCCGCCCCGGAAAGCCCTGGACTGACAATCTCTGGGTCTACGACCTGCGGACCGGTTCACACTTCACCCTCAAGCAACGGCCGATGCGTGACGCGGACCTCGCGCCGTTCATCGAAGCGTTCAACCCGGACGACCGCGCCGCCCGCATCGAATCGGAGCGCTTCCGCCCCTATGATTATGACGAGCTCATCAGTCGGGACAAGGCGAACCTCGATATCACCTGGCTGAAGGACCCCTCGGCGGCCGACCTCGACGACGGAATACCGCCGGAGATTATCGCCCAGGAAATCGTCGACGATCTCACCGCCGCCCTGGTCGAGTTCAGCGCGGTGGCCGATGCCCTCGCGGTTCGGGCAGGTCAGTCGTCCTCTGATCCGCAGAACGACTGACCCAGCCCCCTACCCCTCGGCGGTCGCCTTGATGGCCGCGAGCGTCGCCGGGATACCGCTGAGCGCCAGCCGGGAACGCTCGGCGATCTGCGCGTCGGCGTCCGCACCGAAACGCTCACCGAACCCTTCGATGCCCTTGGGCAGGAACCGCCAGTGCTGGGTCAGCCGAGACCCGGCGCCGTCGGGTTCGACGGTGAAACCCCAGCGCACCCAGCCGTTGTTCACCTCCCACGCGAACTCGCGGCCCGGTTCCGCGGCGACCACCTGGCTGCGGGTTTCCCAGGTGCGCTCCGGCAAGACGTTGCGGCCGGTGAACCACRCCCCGACCACGGCTCCGGCAGCGGGATCGTCCCACCAGCACGCCTTGCACACCGGGCTCCACTCCCCGATCCGGGTGACATCGGACACCAGCGCGTAGAGCTCTTCGGGGGCCAGCGCGACGGTGACGGAGTCGGAGAATTCGAGGATGGTCATCCTCGAAGTTTAGAAAAGTCCGCGATGGTGACGTGTTCGCCCTGGGCGATGCCATGGCCGGACCGGACATCTGGGCAGAAATTCGTCAGACCAGCGGCGCATACTTATATGCGATGCCCGGATCTGAGAACCAACCCCGTTTACCCGCAATCCTGACGGTCGATGACGACCCGGCCGTCTCCCGTGCGGTGGCCCGCGACCTGCGCCGCCACTACGGCGAGCGCTACCGCATCATCCGTGCGGAATCCGGTGCCGACGCCCTGGAGGCCCTCAAGGAGCTGAAGCTGCGCGGCGACACCGTCGCCGTATTCGTCGCGGACTACCGGATGCCGCAGATGAGCGGTATCGAGTTCCTCGAAAAGGCGATGGAGTTCTTCCCGATGGCCCGCCGGGTGCTGCTCACCGCCTACGCCGACACCCACGCAGCAATCGACGCGATCAACGTCGTGGACCTGGACCACTATCTCCTCAAGCCGTGGGATCCCCCGGAGGAGAAGCTCTATCCCGTGATCGACGGGCTTCTCGAGGAGTGGCGCTCGGTCGGCGACCGCGGCATGCCGTACACCAAGGTCATCGGGCACCGGTACAACGACCGTTCCTGGGAGGTGCGCCAGTTCCTGGCGCGCAACGAGTACTCGTTCCGCAGCGTGAACGCCGACGAGCCCAAGGGCCAACAGCTGCTGCAGGCCGCGGGCCTCGACGACAGCCGTCTTCCGGTGGTCATCACCGAGAAGGGTCACACGATGGTCGCACCCAGCGACGCGGAACTCGCGGCGCTGCTCGGGCTGTCCACCAGTCCCTCCCTGGACATGTATGACCTCGCGGTGATCGGCGGCGGTCCCGCCGGCCTCGCCGCCGCGGTGTACGGCGCCTCCGAAGGCCTGAAGACCGTGCTCATCGAGAAGGCGACCACCGGCGGCCAGGCGGGCCGCAGCTCGAAGATCGAGAACTACCTCGGCTTCGAGAACGGCGTCGCGGGTGCCGTGCTGACGACGACCGCACGGCGGCAAGCCGAACGGTTCGGCGCCGAAGTCATCACCACCCAGGAGGCCGGCCGGCTCAAGACCGGTGGGATCGGCGCGGCCCACACCATCCACCTCAACGACGACCAGACGATCGGTGCCCGTGCGGTCATCCTCGCCACCGGCGTGGACTACCGCCAGTTGGAGATCACCGGATGTTGGGAAAATCCCGACGCCCCCGGGGACAACTAYATCGGCCGCGGTGTCTACTACGGCGCTTCGGTGGCCGACAACAACGAATGTGCGGGCGAGGACGTCTACATCGTCGGCGGCGCAAATTCGGCAGGCCAGGCGGCGATGTACATGTCGCAGACGGCCAAGTCGGTGACGATGTTGATCCGCGGCTCGTCGCTGGAGGCCGGGATGTCGCAGTACCTCGTGGACCGCATCAACCGGACCGACAACATCAAGGTCCGGACCTGCACCGAGGTCGTCGACATCACCCCGGGCGACGGCTTCCTCTCCGGGCTGGTTCTCCTCGACAAGCGGACCGGGGAAACCGAACCCGTCCCGTGCAACCGAATGTGTTGTTTCATCGGGGCGACCCCCCGCACGGAATGGCTCGAGGAAGCGGGAATAGCCCGCGACGACAACGGCTTCATATTGTCGGGGCCCGATCTCCGCGACAAGGTCGGCTGGACGCTGGATCGTCCTCCGCACCACCTGGAAACGAGCGTTCCCGGCGTGTTCGTCGCCGGTGACGTGCGATCGGAATCCGCCAAGCGGGTGGCCGCCGCAGTCGGCGAAGGCTCGATGGCAGTGATGTTGGTGCACAGGTATCTGGCGGAAGCCTGACCTTCCGGCCGAGAGGAAAGACGACCATGAGCTCACCCGACGGTGTCCTGTCCCAAGAAGACGTGCTGTCCCATGAGGAGGAGTGCATCCGCGACGAACTTCGCACGCTCTTCCTGTTCGAGGACCTCTCCGATGAACAACTGGACATCCTCTGCGAGGCCGGGCATATCGAGATCTTCCCGGCCGGGCCGCTCAGCAAGGAGGGCGAACCCGCAACGTGCTTCTACGTGATGATCGACGGCGAGCTCATCATGTCGAAGCGCTCCGGCGGCGTCGACATCCAGACCAACCGCACCTCGCAGCGCGGCGTGTACTTCGGCGCGTGGTCGGCCTACATTCCCGGTGAGGAGCAGACCTACCAGGCGTCGGTACGGCTGACCAAGCCTTCGCGGTGCTTCGTCCTGGACTCCAATGACTTCGCCCAGTTCATGCGGGATCAGTTCCCGATGGCGGTCCATCTCATGGAGGGCCAACTGGTCGGCGGCCGCAGGCAGAGCCAGATCATCGGGCAACGCGAGAAACTGCTCGCGCTGGGCACCATCACGGCGGGCCTGACCCACCAGCTCAACAACCCGGCCGCCGCTACCGCGCGCGCCGTCTCGGATCTGCGCGAGACGGTCGGCAAGATGCGGCACAAGCTGTCGATGCTCGCGGACGGCAAGTTCAGCCCCGAGGCGCTGCGGGTGCTGGTCCGCATTCAGGACGACGTGGCCGAGCAGGTCGCCAAGAACCGCGATGTCGAACTCACGGCCCTCGAAGCGTCGGACCGCGAGGACGCGATCGGCGATTGGCTTGAGGACCACGACATCATCGGGGCCTGGGATTACGCACCGACGTTCGTCGAGGCCGGCCTGGACACCGACTGGCTGGAAAAGGTGCTGACCTCCGTCGACGCCGTCGACGCGACAGCGTCGCTGCAGGCCGCGGTCGGGTGGCTGAAGTACACCATCGACAACGAGCTTCGGATGAACGAGATCGCCGAGGCGAGCAAGCGGATATCGGCACTGCTGGCCGGCGCCAAGCAGTATTCGCAGATGGACCGCGGAGCCTACGGCAGCGCGAATGTCCACGAATTGTTGCGCAGCACCATCATGATGTTCGGCGACAAAATCGGACATCAGGGCAAGGGCCGACCGGTCACCCTCGTCAAGGACCTCGACAAGACACTCCCCGAATTACAGTGCTACCCAGGCGATCTCAATCAGGTGTGGACCAACATCATCGACAACGCGATTCAGGCGATGGACGGGCACGGGACGCTGACCATCCGCACCTCGCGGGAGAACGACCAGATGATCCGGGTCGAGATCTGCGATGACGGCCCGGGCATCGACGAGGACGTCATCGAGCGGATCTTCACGCCGTTCTTCACCACCAAGCCGTTCGGTGAGGGCACCGGGCTGGGCCTGGATCTGGCCTGGCGCATCGTGGTGGAGAAGCACGGCGGCAACATCTCGGTGCAGAGCAAGCCGGGCGACACCCGGTTCGCGGTCTGTCTCCCGCTGGTCGCCCCGGCGCCCGTCACACCGACGCCGGGTGAACTCTCGGCAGCCGGCACCGAGTAATTCGAATCAATGTGCGCGGATCGGAATGCGCACGGTTTCGCCCGAGGTTGACCTGACCATGAGCAAACCAGACTTGGGCACGTTCGGCGTATTCGGTCACTACAGCCAGTGGCAGCAGCTCTCGCGGGAACAACTACGCGATATCGAAGGCCTCGGTTACGGCGCGATCTGGGCCGGCGGTTCGCCGCCGGCCGAGCTGGAGTGGATCGACCCGATCCTCGGCGCCACCGATTCCATCCAGCTCGCGACCGGCATCGTCAACATCTGGACCGCGGCGGCCGCCCCGGTGGCCGAGTCCTTCCATCGCATCGAGAAGGAGTACCCGGGCCGGTTCCTGCTCGGGATCGGCGTGGGCCACCCCGAGGCGCACACCGAGTACAAGAAGCCCTACGACGCGCTCAACGACTATCTTGGCGAGCTGGATCAGCACGGTGTGCCCAAGGACCGCATCGTGGTGGCGGCTCTCGGCCCGCAGGTGCTGAAGCTCTCGGCGCGTCGCAGCGCCGGCGCCCACCCCTACCTCACCACCCCCGAGCACACCCGTCAGGCCCGCGAGCTCATCGGCGCCGACGCCTTCCTTGCCCCGGAGCACAAGGTGGTACTCACCACGGACGCCGCGAAGGCACGCGAGGTGGGTCGCAACGCGCTTGAGGTCTACCTGAATCTCGCGAACTACCTCAACAACTGGAAGCGGCTGGGCTTCACCGATGCGGACGTGGCCAAACCCGGCAGTGACGCGCTGGTCGACGCGGTCGTCGCGTACGGCACGACCGAGGCCATCGCCGCACGACTGCGCGAACATCTCAGCGCCGGCGCCGACCACGTTCCGGTTCAGGTGTTGACGGGTACTGACAAGCTGGTGCCTGCGCTTGCAGAACTGGCCGGGCCACTCGGCCTGCAGTAACCCGGACCCGGAATTAAGGACATCACATGACTGACGCTGTCACGCTCAAACCCGACCTCGGCCGCTACGGCGTCTGGACATTCGGCGTCCCCAAGCCCGATCAGGCCGCCGAGATCGAGAAACTCGGCTACGGGGCGTTGTGGATCGGCGGATCCCCCAAGGGCGATCTCAACTATGTCGAGCCGCTACTGGAGGCCACCGAGAACCTGCAGGTGGCGACCGGCATCGTCAACGTGTGGACGGCCGACGCCGAAGAGGTCGCCGAGGCCTATCACCGCGTGGAGAAGGCCTTTCCCGGCCGGTTCCTGCTCGGCATCGGCATCGGCCACCCCGAGCACACCGAGGAGTACCGCAAACCCTATGACGTGCTGGTCGAGTACCTCGACGCCCTCGACGCGAAGAAGGTGCCCACCAGCCGCCGGGTGATCGCCGCGCTGGGGCCCAAGGTGCTCAAGCTGGCGGCCGCCCGCAGTGCCGGCGCCCACCCTTACCTGACCACACCCCAGCACACCGGCCAGGCCCACAACCTGATCGGGAACACCGTTTTCCTGGCGCCCGAGCACAAGGTGGTGCTCACGCCGGACGAGCGCTTGCGCGAGGACCCTGATGCTGCCGCGGACGAGGCCCGGGAGGTCGGCCGTGGGGCGGTCGACTTCTACCTGAATTTGAGCAACTACCTGAACAATTGGCGTCGGCTCGGTTTCACCGAGGACGACATCGCCAAGCCCGGCAGCGACCGACTGATCGACGCGGTGGTGGCACACGGCGACGCGGGTGCCGTCGCGGCGCGACTGCACCAGCATCTGGAGGCCGGGGCGGATCACGTGGCCATCCAGGTGCTCGGCGGCTGGGACAAGCTCATCCCGACGCTGACCGAACTGGCGGGCCCGCTCGGCCTCAAGAAGTAGCCCGACAGGTTTCACCCACGGGACTGTCGGTCACCGATGGCGCCGGGTTCAAGATTCCCCCGGCGCCGGGGAGATGACGCCGACCCTGCACGTCGACGGCGGCCTGCTCTTCGACGACCGCGAACGTACATCGATCTACCTGTCCGAGGGTCTGGCCACACTTCCTTGTGCTGGAAGATGATTCGACGGAGATGCACCTGTGCCCCGCGGGCTACGCGCCGCGGCGCGTGCACACCCTGGGCGGACACCCGCGCGTTCGTCGAGCAACTGCGCGCCTACTACTGATCGGTCCCTGCCCCAGAAACAGTCCTTGCCAAACCCCGAAACCAATTACTAGGATATGCAAGTATCTCGGCCGTGCGCCGGGCTCCTGAATTCTGCTCACCCCTTGGACGGACGTCATGACCACACAGATTCCGCACTTCATCAACGGCGAGCGCAGCACCCTCGCATCCACCCGCACTGCCGATGTGCTCAACCCCAGCACCGGCGAGGTCCAGGCCCAGGTACTGCTGGCCTCGACCGCCGACGTGCAGACCGCCGTCGCCAACGCGGTAGAAGCCCAGAAGGTGTGGGCCGGGTTCAACCCGCAGCGCCGCGCCCGGGTCTTCATGCGCTTCGTCGACCTGGTCAACCAGAACGCCGACGAGTTGGCCCAGCTGCTGTCCATCGAGCACGGCAAGACCGTCGCCGACTCGCTGGGCGACATCCAGCGCGGTATCGAGGTCATCGAATTCGCCATCGGCATCCCGCACCTGCTCAAGGGCGAGTTCACCGAAGGCGCAGGCACCGGAATCGACGTGTACTCGATCCGCCAGCCCCTCGGCGTCGTCGCGGGCATCACCCCGTTCAACTTCCCGGCCATGATCCCGCTGTGGAAGGCCGGGCCCGCCCTGGCCTGCGGAAATGCGTTCATCCTCAAACCCTCCGAGCGTGACCCCTCGGTCCCGCTGCGCCTGGCCGAGCTGTTCATCGAGGCCGGGCTGCCCCCGGGCGTCTTCCAGGTCGTCCAGGGCGACAAGGAAGCCGTCGACGCCATCCTCACCCACCCAGACATCCAGGCCGTCGGATTCGTCGGGTCCTCCGACATCGCGCAGTACATCTACTCCACCGCCGCCGCGCACGGCAAGCGTTCACAGTGCTTCGGTGGCGCCAAGAACCACATGATCGTGCTCCCCGACGCCGACCTCGACCAGGCCGTCGACGCCCTGATCGGCGCCGGCTACGGCAGCGCCGGTGAGCGCTGCATGGCCATCAGCGTCGCGGTACCGGTCGGCGAGGAAACCGCAAACCGCCTGCGCGCCAAGCTCGTCGAGCGCGTCAACCAACTACGCGTCGGGCACAGCCTGGACCCCAAGGCCGACTACGGCCCACTGGTCACCGGCGCCGCGCTGGAGCGGGTCCGCGACTACATCGGCCAGGGCGTGGACGCCGGCGCCGAAATCGTGATCGACGGCCGCGAACGCGCCACCGACGAACTCACCTTCGACGACCAGAGCCTCGAAGGCGGCTACTTCATCGGGCCCACCCTGTTCGACCACGTCACCACCGACATGTCCATCTACACCGACGAGATCTTCGGGCCCGTGCTGTGCATCGTGCGCGCCGAGGACTACGAAGCGGCCCTGGAACTGCCCACCAAGCACGAATACGGCAACGGTGTGGCGATCTTCACCCGCGACGGTGATGCCGCCCGCGACTTCGTCTCCCGCGTGCAGGTCGGCATGGTCGGAGTCAACGTGCCGATCCCGGTCCCGGTGGCCTACCACACCTTCGGTGGCTGGAAGCGGTCCGGATTCGGCGACCTCAACCAGCACGGACCCGCCTCGATCCAGTTCTACACCAAGGTCAAGACCGTCACCGAGCGCTGGCCCTCCGGCATCAAGGATGGCGCCGAGTTCGTCATCCCCACCATGAAGTAGGTGCCGGTGTTCGAGTTGGATGATGACGAGCGCGTCATCACCGAGACGGCGGCTGCCTTCGCGGAGAAACGCATTGCGCCGTTCGCGTTGGAATGGGATGAGTCCCATCACTTTCCGACCGATGTGCTGCGGGCGGCCGCCGAACTGGGCATGGCGGGAATCTACTGTGCCGAGGACGCCGGCGGCAGCGGGTTACGCCGCCTGGACGCGGTGCGCATCTTCGAGGCGCTGGCCGCCGCCGACCCGACCATCGCCGCGTTCCTGTCCATCCACAACATGTGTGCCTGGATGGTGGACAGCTTCGGCACCGACGAGCAGCGCAAGACGCTGGTGCCCAAGCTCGCGTCCATGGAGTCCATCGCCAGCTACTGCCTCACCGAGCCCGAAGCGGGATCGGACGCGGCGGCGCTGCGCACCAAGGCCGTTCGGGACGGTGACCATTACGTCCTGGACGGGGTGAAGCAGTTCATCTCCGGGGCGGGTGTCTCGGACCTGTATGTGGTGATGGCCCGCACCGGCGCCGACGGGCCCCGCGGTATCTCGACGTTCGTCGTCGAGAAGGACACGCCGGGCGTGAGTTTCGGCGCCGCCGAGCAGAAGATGGGCTGGAACGCCCAGCCCACCGCTCAGGTCGTCTTCGAGGGTGCCCGGGTGCCGGCTGAGGCGCTGCTGGGCGGCACCGAGGGCACCGGGTTCGGGATCGCGATGAACGGGCTGAACGGCGGCCGCATCAATATCGCGGCGTGCTCGCTGGGCGGCGCGCAGACCGCCTACGACAAGACGGTGGCCTATCTGGCCGACCGCCAGGCCTTCGGCGGGTCGCTGCTCGACGAGCCGACCATCCGGTTTGCGCTCGCCGATATGGCCACCGGCCTGGAGACATCCCGGAACATGTTGTGGCGGGCGGCATCTGCTCTCGACAGCAATCACCCCGACAAGGTGACGCTGTGCGCGATGGCCAAGCGCTATGTGACCGACACCTGTTACGAGGTCGCCGATCAGGCCCTGCAACTGCACGGCGGCTACGGCTACCTCAAGGAATACGGGTTGGAGAAAATCGTCCGGGATCTGCGGGTGCACCGCATCCTTGAGGGGACCAACGAGATCATGCGCGTGGTCATCGGCCGGGCAGAAGCTGCCCGGGCCAAGGCCGCCGGCTAACGAGAGGTGAGGCAGAAGATGAGCACCGTTGCTTTTCTGGGACTGGGCAACATGGGCGGCCCGATGGCCGCCAACCTGCTGGCGGCCGGGCATGCCGTGCAGGGTTTCGACCCCGTCGCCGCAGCCAAGGACGCTGCGAAGGCCAACGGCGCCAGTGTCTTCGACAGCGGCGCCGAGGCTGTGGCCGGGGCCGATGTCGTCATCACGATGCTGCCGAATGGCGCGCTGGTGAAGAGCTGCTACGCCGAGATCCTGCCCAAGGCCGCCGAGGGCGCCCTGTTCATCGACAGCTCGACCATCTCGGTCGATGACGCCCGCGACGTGCACAAGCTGGCAGCCGACCACGGTTTCGCCCAGCTCGACGCGCCGGTGTCCGGTGGCGTCAAGGGCGCGGTGGCCGGCACGCTGGCGTTCATGGTCGGCGGCGACACCGAGGCTGTCGAGCGTGGCCGCCCGGTGCTGGAAGCCATGGCGGGCAAGATCATTCACTGCGGTGACTGCGGTGCGGGCCAGGCCGCGAAGGTGTGCAACAACATGGTGCTCGCGGTTCAGCAGATCGCCGTCGGCGAGGCATTCGTGCTCGCCGAGAAGCTCGGTCTGGACAAGCAGTCGTTGTTCGACGTCATCACCGGCGCCACCGGCAACTGCTGGTCGGTGCACACGAACTGCCCGGTCCCCGGGCCCGTTCCCACCTCACCGGCCAACAACGATTTCAAGCCCGGGTTCGCGACAGCTCTGATGAACAAGGACCTGGGTCTGGCGATGGCCGCCGTGACCTCGACCGGGTCGGCGGCGCCGCTGGGCAGTCACGCCGCTGAGATCTACGCCGAGTTCGCTCGCGACCACGGCGACAAAGATTTCAGCGCCGTCATCGAGTACATCCGCAACGGCTAAGCCGCCGACGGAGTGTGTTGATCCCACCACCGGGCGTGTAGCCGTCGACAGTTCGCCAGCCGCAACGCATCCCCGGTGTCGCTGTACCCGGAGCGCACCGCGGCGGCCGCCCGTCCGCGTCCGGCGTCGGCATCGATGAGGACCGTGGCCAGGCCCGCCGCGTTCGCGGCGCGCAACCCGGCCGGTGAACCGGCCACCGCCAGCGCATCGTGGGGCGCGACGCCGAGTTCGGCGAGTGCGTGACCGAACAGGTTCGGTCCGGTGACGTCGTCGGCGGTCACCACGGATTCCACCAGACCCTCACCGACGAGTTGGCGTACCAACGGCTCGGCCCAGCTGCGCCGTCCGGTCGTGACCACACTGACCGGGATATGCGCGACGAAGGCGTCCATCACCAGGTCCACCAGACCCGGGCGCGGGGTCAGACCGGCGTCCAGGATCATCTCCTCGAACATCATGTCCTTGGCGGCGCAGATCTCGTCGACGAGCAGGTTGACCAGCACATCGCACTCCGTGCCCACGCACCGTTTGCGCAGCTCGGCGGCTACCCGCTGGCGTTCGTCCGGCAGCGCCATCAGCCGCTGGTAGCGCCCGACGCTCCACTGCAGGTCCAGCCCCAGCGACGCGAACGCCGCGTTGTACACCACGCGATGCCCTTCCAGGTCCATGTCGGACAGAGCATCGAGGTCGAACACCACCGCGTGCAGCGGGTAGGCGGCCGGGTCGTCGGGCTCGTCGCCATGCCACCAGAACTGACCGGCGGCGGGCCATGTTTTTTCCTCATGCGTGGACATGTCCCACAGAGTGGCGCACATCACATACCGCCCGCGTCCCCCGTAAGGGGGATTGGGCAGGCCAAGTCGGGCTTGCCAAAGTTCGGAGGCGGGTGGGTCGCCACCTCTAAGGTGATGCCATGGCGCCCCCCAGCCCCCTGCGCCTCGTACTGGTCGATGACCACGAGATGGTCATCGAGGGCCTCAAGGCGATGCTGCTGACGTTCGGGGACCGGGTCGAGGTCGTAGGGCAGGCCATCGGCGCCGAACAGGCCGTCACCGTGGTGCAGGAGCTGCAACCCGACATCGTGTTGTGCGATGTCCGCATGCAGGGATCCAGCGGCCTGGATCTGTGCCTGACCCTGCGCGAACGGGATCCCGACCGCAAGGTCGTGATGCTGTCGGTCTACGACGATGAGCAATATCTGTTCCAGGCGCTGCGGGTCGGGGCGTCGGGCTACCTGCTCAAGAGCATCAGCAGTGACGAACTGGTGCGCCAGCTGGAGTTCGCGCACCGGGGGCAGACCGCGATCGACCCCAGCATGGCTGCCCGCGCCGCCGACACCGCCGCCCGTCTGCAGCGCGACGAGTTCTGGCCCGGCGTCCGGCAGGGCCTGACCCAGCGCGAGAGCGAGATCCTGTCCTACGTGGTCAACGGGCTGTCCAACCGTGGCATCGCCGGCAAGCTGGTGATCGGCGAAGAGACGGTCAAAACCCACCTGAGCTCGATCTATCGCAAGCTCGGCGTCAGTGACCGCACCGGTGCGGTGGCCACCGCGCTGCGCGAGGGGATCTACCAGTGACTGCCCGCCGCAACGTACTGACCGCCGATCGTGAACTGGCGCTGCTGCGCGAACTGATCCAGGCGACCTCCAGCGGGCCGGGAGTGGAGCCGCTGGCCGCGGCCGCCGCCCGGATGATCACCGATGCCACCGCCACCGACGTCTGCTTCGTGCACGTCCTCGACGACACCGATCGCTCGCTCACACTCACCGGAGCCACCCCACCCTTCGACAGCGAGGTCGGCAAGATCCGGTTGCCGCTGGGCAGCGGCATCTCCGGCTGGGTGGCCAGCAACCGGCAGCCGGTGGTGATCAGCCACGACAAGGAATCCGACCCGCGCTATCTGCCGTTCGAGTCGCTGCGCGGCTCGGATTTCACCTCGATGGTGTCGGTGCCGATGGAGACCGACCCGGGTGGGCTGGTCGGGGTGCTCAACGTGCATACCGTGCACCGGCGCGAATTCACCCCGCGTGACGTCGAACTGCTGCTGGTGATCGGGCGGTTGATCGCCGGGGCGCTGCACCAGGCCCGGCTGCACCGCCAGCTCGTGGCCCGCGAACGCGCCCACGAGAACTTCGTCGAGCAGGTCATCCAAGCCCAGGAACTGGAACGCCGTCGGCTGGCCGGCGACATCCACGACGGCATCTCCCAGCGCCTCGTCACCTTGTCCTACTGGCTGGACGCGGCCACCCGTGCAGTGGCCGCCGAGGCCGGTGCGTCCTCGAACGTCGCCGCGGATCATCTCGCCAAGGCCCGCGAACTGGTGGACCTGACACTGCAGGAGGCCCGCGCCGCGATCGGGGGGCTGCGTCCACCGGTGCTCGATGATCTGGGGCTGGCCGGCGGTCTGGCGAGTCTGGCCCGGTCGATACCCGAGCCCGCCATCGACGTCGACCTCGCGCAGGACCGGCTGCCCGATCACATCGAACTGGCGCTGTACCGGATCGCCCAGGAATGCCTGCAGAACGTCGTCAAGCACGCGCAGGCCACCCGCGCGAAGCTGACCTACAGCGTCAGGGACGACCTCGCGCGCCTCGAAATCGTCGACGACGGAGTCGGATTCGATACCTTCGAGCACCCGCTGGGCAGCGACGAGATGGGCGGATACGGGTTGTTGTCGATGGCCGAACGCGCCGAGATCGTCGGCGGCAGACTGCATATCCGCTCCCGGCCGGATGCCGGCACCACGGTCACCGCCACCATCCCGCTGCCCTCGGCGTAGACCGCCTCAGAAATCTCCGGCGTGCCGGCGCAGCGTCTCGATCGAGGTTGCCAGCGACCGCGATTCGTCGGTGGAGATACCGATATCGGCGAAGACGTCCTTGTTGAGCGTCTCGGTGGCGTCTTCGACGGTGGAGCGGCCCAATTCGGTGAGCCGTACCAGGGTGGTGCGTCCGTCGGTGGGGTGCGGCAGACGTTCCACCAGGCCGTCGCTCTCCAGCCGGCGGATGGCGTGCGTGACGCTGGTGACGTGGACCTGCAGCCGGTCGGAGGCCTTCGTGATGGGCAGCTCACCGTTGCGGGTGAACGCCAGCAGGCGCAGCAGTTCGAACCGGGAGAAACTCAGGTCGTAGGGTCGCAGCGCGTTCTCGACCCGGGCCAGCAGAATCTGGTGGGCCCGCATCACCGAGGTCACCGCGACCATGCCGTCGGCCACCTCCCCCCAGCCGGCGCGTTCCCAGTTCGCGCGCGCCAGCGTGATCGGGTCACGTTTGCCGGGATGTGAGGGCATGACCTTTCTTACCGCACCGGCTGGGCTTTTCCCTTATCGGAGCGCCGCGGTGCTCACCGCGGCCAGCACCGCGCGGGTCGACTGCCGGGTGCCGACGCTCACGCGTGCCCCGCCGTCGGCGTAGTGCCGCACCCGCAGACCGGCGCGGTCGAACACCTCGGGCCAGGGCCGGCCTCCGGGCAGATAGACGAAGTTGGCGCGTGCATCGGTGCTGTAGACGCCGAGCCGGGACAATTGGGCGCGCAGCCGCCTGCGCTCCGCGCCGATGATCCGGATCCGGTGCTGGAGTTCGTCTTCGGCCCGGTAGCACGCCGCGACGGCGACCAGTCCTGTCAAGGCGGTCCCGAAAGGCAACTGCATGCTCCACAACCGGCGGCCGAGATCCGGCGCGCAGATGCCGTATCCGATCCGCAGCCCGGCCAGTCCGTAGGCTTTCGAGAACGTCCGGATGACAACCACATTCGGGAAACGCCATACCAGTGCCCGGGCATCGACACGCTCCGCCGGGGCCAGGAACTCCACATAGGCCTCGTCGAGCAGCACCGTGGCGTCCGTCCCGACGCGGTGCAGGAAACGCTCGACATCTGCTGCCGGTTCGATGGTTCCCGTCGGATTGTGCGGCCGGCACAGCACCACCACCCGTGCGGTGCCGGCGGCATCGGCCATCGCGTCGAGATCGTGGTGGCCGTGCACATTCAGCGGCACCGTCACCGACCGTAGTCGCGCCATCTGCGCGAGGATCGGGTACCCGTCGAAGGTCGGTGCTGTCAGCACGACGGCATCGCCGGGTTCGGTGAGGGCCTGCAGCACCTGCAGGATCACTCCGGTGGCGCCGGCGCCGATCACCACCTGCTCGTCGCGGATACCGATCTGGGCGGCGATCAGCGACCGCATGCGCAGCGGCAGGAACTCCGGGTACCGGTTGGCCGACCCCACGGCCTGGATCAGCGCGGACTGCACCGATGGCAGTGGCGGGAAGGGGTTCTCGTTCAGCGACAGTGCCGATGGATCGACCGCGGCCGGAAGATCCACGCAGCGCGCGGCAGGCTCCGGTCGCGGCATACTCATCGCCCACCCCAACGGACCGCAGCGGCGCCCGCGAAGTCCCCGGCGTGCGCGAAGGCGGCCATCAGCACGGTGTCCCCCACGCCGACCCGGCCATCGGTCACCGCCCGGTCCAGGTTGACCGGGATGCCCGCAGCGAACAAGTTGCCGCATTCGTCGAAGGTGTCGACGTGCCGTTCGGCGGGCAGTTCGAGTGCTTCCCGCCAGTTACGCAGGAATACCCGGTTGGGCTGGTTGGTCACCAGTATGTCGATATCCCTGGGCGCCACACCGATCCGGTCACATACCGCGTAGGACACCTCGGGAACCTGCCGGTTGCCCCTGGCGAGCACTTTGGTGATCTTGGACTCGGTGAAGCCGATGCAGCCCTCCCCCGGACCGGCCGCCCACCACTTGCGGGGCGGGTCGACCGCGATGGTCATGTCGCCGGCGAACTCGCCGTAGGTGCGGCATTCGACATCGAGTATCGGTGACCGATCCGAGCAGGCCACCAGACCGACCGCGGCGCCGTCACCGGGTACCGCCGCCTGGGCCTTGCACCGAACGGTCTGCTGATCGAAGATCTGTCCGGCCGCGTTCTGCACCACGGCGACCAAAGCGGTGCGCCCCTGCCCGGAAGCCAGCAGATTGCGGGCGAGCTTGAGCCCAAGCACGAATGCGGCACAGCCACCGTTGTGCAGGTCGAGCACCCATTCGGGTTTCATACCCAGCCGGTGCGCAATGGCGCCGCCGCCACCGTAGAACGGCATATCGGGCAGCTGGGTGTGGGTGATGAGCACGTCGACGCCGGCCAGCGCATCGGCGCCGTGCCGCTCGACCAATCCGGCGGCGGCCCGCTCGACCATATCGGTGGCGCTCTCCTCGGGTGCGACGTGATGCCGGAAGGCGGGTGCCCGGAACATCAGGTTCTCGCGCAGGCCATCGGATGTCGCGCCCTGCGCCTGAAATTGCAGGTAGTAGTCCGCACCGATCGGTTCGCCCGGCAGGTAAGTGGCGACATCCAGAAGGCTCACGGGAGTGGCTGCGGTCATCGGGATTCCTTCATCCAGGCGGGGGTGACCGGCAAGCCGTTGCGGTGCCGGTACTCCGCGATCTCCTTGAGGTTGCGCAGCTCCAGTTCGTGGCCGGCGCCGAACATGTCCCAGAAGTCCCCGACCCACACCGGGCGCTGCGGCGGCGCCGCTTCCGGGTACGGGTTGTCGTCGTAGAACGGGTGGTGACAATTCGTCCACAACACCACCGATCCCGGCTTGTTCAGCACCACCCGGGCGTCGACCACCCGCATCAGGTAGACCATCCACAGGTGGCGACCCTGATCCCAGGCGCAGTGGTAGTCGACGGTCATCGCGGCGCGGTCGGTCACGGTGCGCGTGAAGATCTTGGTCTCCGAGCCCAGTCGGTCATAGGCCAGCCACAGACCCGGCTCCTCGGTACGGACGAAACCGCGCAGGCTGTAGGTCCATTCCTCCAGCGAGCGGGTGTCCGAGAGGTATTCGAACAGTTCGGCCGGCGGGCAATCGACATAGCTGTGCACGGTGCAGAACGCGCCGAACACCTGGTCGTGCGGATAGACCGAGCGCATCATCTCCATGATGATCGGCGTCGCGCGCTCTCTGGGCGAGGACTCGATGCGCACCAATCCGTCGATCGGCTCGGCGATATCGTCAAGTGCGGGCAGGGACATGGGCGCCAACCTCCTGTGTGGTGAGAAACGGTGCGAACGTGGGTATTTCGTCGGCGGAGCACCCGATGCTGAGCACCGAGGGTCCATCGGCGTCCAGTGCCGCGCGCAAGGCGTCCGGCAGCACTGCGGGATCGTCGACATCCTGCGAGGGCAGGCCGGGGAACATCGCGGCGAGCCCCGCACCGAGGCGGCTCTCGGTGAATCGGTTGTAGCTGTATCGATCTCCGTAGAACAGCTGCTCGCGGGTGACACACATGGCGTGGGAATTGTTGTTGAACAGCACCAGTGTGACCGGTAACCGGTACTGGATCGCGGTGTGCAGTTCCAGACCGTGCATGAAGAAGGAACCGTCGCCGGCGATGATGACGGTGCGGCGGCGCCGCGCGAAGCACATGCCGATGCCGGCGCCGAAGCTATATCCCATGCCACCCATCCCCAGTGCGACGAGGAATCTCCCGCCCCGCCGTACCGGCAGCAGGTGGATCGCCGACGCGCCGCCGTTGCCGGCGTCGACCACCACATCGGTGCCGTCGGGCAGCGCGCGGTCCAGTGCGGTGATGGCGTCGCGGTAGCGGATGCCGGGGCCCCGGTGGGCGGGAGGATCCAGCTCTCGATGCGGGATGCTCTCGGGCACAGTGATACCGACCGGCCTCCCCGCACCCGAGAGTGCCGCGTTGAGCAAAGCCAGTGAGGCCCGCAGATCCTCCGTCCGCACATGCACGCTGGGCACGTGGGGGGTCGCCGACCCGATGGAGAGCACCGATACCGGGGCCAGCGCCGCATCGAGCCCGGCCCGTGCGGTGACCGGCAGCCGGGTCCCCACCAACAGGCACACCGCGCTGTCCGCGATGACCTCGGCCACTCCGGGGTGGCCCATCACGCCCACGATGCCCAGTGCCGATGAGCTGCCCAGCCCCGGCGCTCCGCTGACGTCCTTGGCATCCGGCTCGGTGGCCACCCTGGCCCGCAGGGTCGCGCGTAGTCGTTCGAGTTCGTCGCGCGCGTCATCGCGGGCCACCTGTTGCCCGGCGATGATGGTGACCGGTCCGCGGGCGTGGCGGAGCCGCTCGGCCAACACGGCCGGGTCTCCCACGTATGCACAGTCCGGCACCTCACCACCAGCAGTGTTGATCCGGCTCTGCTGAATGTCTTTCGGCAGCAACAGCACCGCGGGYCCGCCGCGACGCGCGGCCGCGACGGCCGCGGGTAGGGCGTCGACGATGTCACCGGGCTCCAGGATGCGGCGGCAGTACACGGAGACCGCCGCGAAAAGCGCCTGCGCGTCCAGCGCGCCGTTGTGTCCGCTGGTGTCCTGAAAGCTGCCGTGACCGTCCAGCGCGCTGGGCGGCTGACCCACCAGCGCCAGCACCGGTATCCCGCTGGCGTACGACTCAGCCAAGCCGGCAACGAGATTGAGGCATCCACCACCGGAAGTTGCGGCCACCACGCCCAGCGACGCCCCGGACCGGCAATAGCCGTCAGCCATCGTCGCCGCGGAGAACTCGTGTTTGGCCAGTACGGCGGTGAGGCCGTCACGGGGAGCGGCGGCGTCGTACAGGTCCTCGATATTGGCGCCGTCGACCCCGAAGATGTGGCCGATACCGTAGCCGACCAGCCGGTCGACGATATGGTCGACCACCCGCGGACTGCTGTTCATCGTGCACCTGCTTTCCCGTTCTGCAGGAGACACGTGGCGCCTCGTGCCCGGGTTCACCACACCAGGTGATTCACAGGTTCTTTTCCAGCAGGACCTTTCCATCGTCGGCGGAAACCAGTTGCACAGAGGCAATTTCACTCTGCGGCAGCGGAATGTTCCCGCTGGGCAGCGCGGTCGCGCCGGACAACCCGAGCCAGGTCGCGATCTGGGTGCGGCTACCGTCGCGTCCTATCACGACCATCCCGAGATTCTGTGCCGCGGCGTCGCGTTGGCCCCAGTCCCCGTAACTGCAGGCCATGTCGATGCGCGTGCCCCAGCTGTAGCCGGACAACGCGATACTCGCATTGATCGGCGTCTCGTTGATCTTGTTCATCTCCAGCATCGCCACCGGCGGTGAACCCTGCTGCAGGCCCAGCGTTTCCGGCGCGATCACCACCACCAGACCGACAGCCAGCAGGGCGGCGGCCAGGCCCACCGCGACGGTGGTCACAAACCTGGAGCGGCGGCGCCGGGTACGCACCCGGTCCAGCACCTGTTGGCGCAACTCCGGGCGCAGCGGCGGATCGGGCAGTCGGTGGTCGAGTGCCTCCACCTCGTCGAGATCCACCATCGCCAGCAGCGCCGGCATCCCGGTCAGCTCGCCGACCGCGTCGCGGCAGCGTGCGCAGGTCTGCAGGTGCGCCTCGAAATCTCGGCGCTCACTGGGAGACAGCGCACCCAGCACGTAGCCGGCGTCCCAGGTGCGGTACGGGTCGCCCGCGCCGGCCTGCTCGAAATCGGTCATCGGGTCACCCCCATTTCCTGCAGGTTCAGTCGCAGTGCCCGCACAGCGTAGTGCAGCCGGGATTTCACGGTGCCTTCGGCGATCCCGAGGTCGGCGGCGATCTGCGCGGTACTCCAGCCCTGGTAGTAGGCGCGCCGGATCACCGCACGGTGGTCTTCGGAGAGTTCGCTCAGTGCGGTACTGATCAGAAGTCGGTCCAACGCGGTATCCACTTCGTCGGGGCCGGCAGCGGCGGTATTGCCGGCGACCGTTTCGACATCGGGCGTTCCTGCCTCATGGCGGAACCGCGCGCTGCGCCGCTCGTCGATGACGAGATTACGCGCCACGGTGTACAGCCATGCCCGGGCCGGCCGCTCGGGATCGGCGCTGACTTCCGGATGGCGCCATGCCCGCAGCAGCGTTTCCTGCACGACATCTTCGGCCCGCGCGGCATCGCCGGTCAAGCGCAGCGCGTAGCGCCACAGCGCTCCCGCGTGCTCGTCATACAAGACCCGCATCATCGCGGCCTCCGGATCGTCCACTCCCAACCTCCGTCTCTGACACGACGTGGGTGGCGGTCCAGTTCAAACTAACGCCGAACACGACGGCGGTGGCCCGCCGTCGGCACTGCTTGACCCTCCCCGTGCGGGAGGCCCGAGACTCGACGCCACCCGTTCCTTCTCATTCAGGCTGGACGCAGACCACCGATATGCAATATATTGCATTTACCACCGACCCTGGAGACACCCGATGACCATCCGCACCGCTCTGATCACCCTGGCCGCCGCGCTGTCCGCGGCATCGCTGAACGCCGGTTGCACCGGCGCAGCAGCCGAACCGCCCGACCCGACGAACCGCCCCACCGTGGTGCTCGTGCACGGGGCTTTTGCGGACTCGTCCAGCTGGAACGGCGTCATCGAACGACTTGAGGCCGACGGCTACCCGGTCGTCGCGGCGGCCAATCCGTTGCGCGGCCTGGCCTCCGACGCCGCCTATGTGCGCAGCGTGGTGGACAGTGTGGCCGGGCCGGTGGTCCTCGCCGGACATTCTTACGGCGGATCGGTGATCAGCGAGGCCGCAGACCGCAGCCCCCACGTCAAAGCCCTGGTGTACGTGGCGAGCTTCATCCTCGAGGTGGGCGAGAGCACCGGGCAACTGGCCGCACAGTTCCCCGGCGCCGAACTCGGACCCGCCCTGAACGCCGTGCCCTATCCGCTGCCCGAAGGTGGCACCGCCGACGAGCTCTACATCAAGCAGGACCAGTTCGCCACGGTGTTCGCCGCCGACGTCCCCGCCGATGTCGCCACCCTGATGGCGGCCACCCAGCGGCCCATCGCCGCTGCGGCGCTTGCGGATCCGGCAACCAAGGCGGCATGGAAGACCATCCCGTCCTGGAACATGGTCACCACCAAGGACCTGGCCATCCCCGCCGAATCGATGCGCTTCATGGGTGACCGTGCCAGGTCGCACACCGTCGAGATCGACGCCTCCCATGCCGTCACCGTCTCTCGGCCCGAGGCCGTCGCCGACCTGATCGACCAGGCCGCCGACGCCACCAACAGCTGATGCCCAACATGTCGGGGCCCAGCTCCCATGACCGAGGAGACAGAACCATGCCGGGATCAAAAAAGGACTATGACTACATCGTCGTCGGAGCGGGTTCGGCAGGCTGCGTCGTGGCCGCGCGACTTGCCGAGGACCCCGATATCGACGTGCTGCTGCTGGAGTCGGGGCCGGCCGACTCCCATCCCGCGATTGCCCTGCCTCCGGCGTGGCCGACCCTGTGGGGCAGCGATGTCGACCACCGGTACCGCACGGTCCCGCAGCCCGGCACCGATGGGCTATCCCACAACTGGCCACGCGGGCGCACTCTCGGCGGCAGCAGCAGCATCAATGCCATGGTGCACCTGCGCGGGCACCCGAACGATTTCAACGGATGGGCCGACAATGGTTGTACGGGATGGGATTACGAGTCCGTCCTGCCGTACTTCCGGCGAATGGAGACAACCTCTGGGCGGGACCCGCGCGTGCGTGGCACCGATGGGCCGCTGCTGCCCGCGCCGGCGGCGGCCGATGCGGCCAATGTCCTGTCGCAGGTCTTCCTCGACGGCGCATCGGAGGCCGGCTTCCCACTGACCGACGATCTGAACGGCGCCCACCCCGAAGGCGCCGGCTGGCACGATCTGTCGATCTCCGGTGGCATCCGGCAGAGCACCGCGGCCGCCTACCTGCACCCGGCACGCGAGCGCGCCAACCTCGACGTCGCCACCGAATCCCGCGCACACCGGCTGATCTTTGACGGAAAGCACTGCATCGGTGTGGAATTCGAGCGAGCGGGCCGGTTGCTGACCGCCCGTGCCCGCGCCGAGGTGGTGCTCAGTGCGGGCACGGTGGACACCCCTCGCCTGCTGCTGCTCTCCGGTGTGGGCCCAGCCGGAGAACTCGAGGCCGCCGGGGTTCCGGTGCGCCACGACCTGCCCGGTGTGGGCCGCAACCTGCACGACCATCCCCTGTGCGGTGTCGTCTACGAAGCGCTGCAGCCGATTCCTGCCGGGCGCACCAACCTGGCTGAGACATCGATGCAGTGGCGCAGCAGCGACGCACTCTCCGGGCCCGATATGCAGTTGATGTTCATCCACGTGCCCTTTCACCCGCCGCATCTCGTGGCGCCGGCCAACAGCTTCACGATCGCGTTCGCGACGGTCCCCGACGCCCGCGGCTCCATCCGGCTGACGGGACCGGATCCGGCCGCGGCGCCGTTGATCGATCCGAACTATCTCGGTGCGGAGTCCGACATGAGGCGGATGATCCACGGGTTGACGGTGGCGCGCGAGGTCGCGGCGACCCGGGCATTCGCACCGTGGCGCGGCCGCGAAGTGCTCCCCGGCCCCGACGCCACCGGCGAACCGGCACTGCGCGCGTTCATCGCCCACGCGACCAGTACCTACTACCACCCGGTCGGCAGCTGCGCGATGGGCATTGGACCGGGCGCAGTCGTCGACCCGAAGCTGCGCGTGCACGGCCTGACCGGGCTGCGGGTGGCCGATGCCTCGATCATGCCCAGGATCGTGTCGGTCAACACCAACGCGGCCACCATCATGATCGGCGAGAAGGCCGCCGACCTGATCCGGCCACGCCGGGATCCCAAAGACCCTGCAGAAGTCGGTGTCCATCAGCACGCAAACTAAGATCCTCTCCATGCCGGTACCGGGTGAACAGGGCAAACACAAGAGGTCGCTGCTCCGCGAGCAGGCCTACCTGTCACTGCGGGATGCCATCGTCAACGGCACGTTGGCTCCCGGGGAGAAACTGCGCGACCCGGAGCTGGAGAAGTGGCTCGGGATCAGTCGCACACCGATCCGGGAGGCGATGGCCCGTCTGGAGACGGCCGGGCTGGTGCACACACTGCCCGGACGGTCGACGGTGGTGTCGACCATCGAACGCAAGTCCGTCCTCGACGCGCAGGCCGTCGCCGCCGCCATGCATGCTCTTGCCGTCCGGATCGCGGTTCCGCTGATGCACGAGGGTGAGTTCGCCGCCATGGTGGACGCCAACAAGGAGTTCGCGGAGGCGCTCACCGCGGGGGACCCCGCGGCGGCCATGCGGGCCGACGACCGCTTCCATCAGGTCGCCGTCGAGGCGAGTCAGAACCAGGTGATTCCGGTGGCTCTGGAATCGGTGACCCCGGTGCTCAGACGCCTCGAATTCCAGCGCTTCTCATCGCTGTCCGGGCGTCAGTCGATCGCTCAACACGACCGCATCATCGAACTGTGCCGCCGGGGAGACGCCGACGCGGCGGCAGCGGCCACGCAACAGAACTGGGAGACGCTCACGCTACTGGCCAGTGACCAGGACGTGCACTGAGCCTGCCGCGCTACAGCGTCAGGATTCGCGGGCCGTCCGCGGTGACAGCCACCGTGTGCTCCCAATGCGCGGCACGTGAACCGTCGGTGGTGACGACGGTCCAATCGTCGTCGAGCACCTTGGTGTTCGCGGTGCCCAGCGTCAGCATGGGCTCGATCGCCAGCACCGAGCCGACCTCCAGGTAAGGGCCCTTTCCGGGCGCTCCCTCGTTGGGCAGGAACGGGTCCATGTGCATCTCGCGGCCGATGCCGTGACCGCCGTAGCCGGCGACGATGCCGTACTTCCGGTCATCGCGGGCCTCGGCGGCATGGGTGCCGACCTCGATCGCGTGGGACACGTCGGTCAGCCGGTTACCGGGCACCATCGCGGCGATACCCGCCTCCATGGACGCCCGGGTGGCCTCGGACAGCAGTTCGTCGGCCGCGATGAGCGTGCCGACGCCGAAGGTGACCGCGGAATCGCCGTGCCAGTCGTCGAGGATCGCCCCGCAGTCGATGGACACCAGGTCGCCGGCGACGAGCTTCTCGGCGTCCGACGGGATGCCGTGCACGACGCGGTCGTTGACCGACGCGCAGACGGTCGCCGGGAACCCGTGGTAACCGAGGAAGGACGGGACGCCACCGCCGTCGCGGATCACCGATTCGGCGATCCGGTCGAGTTCACCGGTGGAGATGCCGGGCGCGGCGGCCTGCCGGACGGCCTTGAGTGCCGCGGCCACCAGCGCACCCGCCGCGGCCATCGCGTCGAGTTCACCGGGGCTGCGCTGAGGAACCACCTTGCGCCGCAGGCCGGGCACGTTGATCATGATTGGCCGATCAAGGGATGCTCCTGGCTACTGGCCGAGTGCCTGCAACGCCCGGGCGAACACCTCGTCCAGGGTGCCGACGGCTTCGACGGTCTTGAGTTCGTCCGCGTAGTAGTCCAGCAGCGGCGCGGTCTCCGCGTTGTAGACCGCCATCCGGTTGCGGATGACCTCTTCGGTGTCGTCGGCGCGGCCGCGACCCTTGAGACGCTCGAGCAACTCGTCCTCGGACACCCGGAACTCCAGCACTGCGTCCAGCTTCAGGCCGCGCTTGGCCAGCATGTCCTTGAGCGCCTCGGCCTGCTCGACCGAGCGCGGGTACCCGTCGAGGATGAACCCGGCGGCGGCGTCGTCGTGGTCGATGCGGTCATCGACGAGTGCGTTGGTGAGCGTGGCGGGCACCAGGTCACCGGCGTCCAGGTACTTCTTGGCTTCCACACCGAGCGGGGTGCCTGCGCCGATGTTGTGCCGGAACAAGTCACCCGTGGAGATCTGCGGGATTCCGAGCTGGGCGGCGAGCTTCTCCGCCTGGGTTCCTTTTCCGGCACCGGGAGGTCCGAGCAAAACAATTCTCAACTTGGGAACCTCTCTCACTTCAAGAAACCTTCGTAGTTGCGCTGCATGAGCTGGCTCTCGATCTGCTTCACGGTATCCAACCCCACGCCGATCATGATCAGCACCGCAACACCGCCGAACGGCAGGTTCTGCAGGGTGGCGCCGCCGCTGCCGGCCTGCAGCACGACGTTCGGGAGCACCGCGATCACGCCGAGGTAGATCGAGCCCGGCAGGGTGATACGGCTCAGCACGAAGCGCAGATAGTCAGCGGTGGGCTTGCCCGGGCGGATGCCCGGGATGAACCCGCCGAACTTCTTCATCTCGTCGGCCCGTTCCTCCGGGTTGAACGTGATGGACACGTAGAAGTACGTGAAGAAGATGATCAGGCCGAAGTAGAAGGCGATATGGACCGGGTCCGTCGGGTTCGACAAGTGGTTGGCGACGAACGAACTCCACCACCCGGTGCCCGGATTGTCGCGACCGCTGTCGATGAGCTGGGTGACCAGCTGCGGGATGTAGATCAGCGAGGACGCGAAGATCACCGGGATGACGCCGGCCTGGTTGACCTTGAGCGGCAGGTAGGTGGAGGTGCCGCCGTACATACGGCGCCCGACCATGCGCTTGGCGTACTGCACCGGGATGCGACGCTGCCCCTGCTCGACGAACACCACGCCGACCAGGACGGCGAGAGCGCCGATGCAGACGAAGGTGAACACCATCCCGCCGCGGGCATCCAGGATGGCCTTGCCCTCGGACGGGATGCGGGCCGCGATACCGGCGAAGATCAGCAGCGACATGCCGTTGCCGACACCGCGCTCGGTGACCAGCTCACCCATCCACATCACCAGGGCTGCACCCGCGGTCATGACCAACACGATGACGATCAGACCGAAGATCGACGAGTCGTCGATGATGTCCAGGCTGCAACCCTGCATCAGGCCACCGTTGGCGGCCAGCGCCACGATGCTGGTGGCCTGCAGGATCGCCAGTGCGATCGACAGATACCGGGTGTACTGGGTCATCTTGGCCTGACCGGCCTGACCCTCCTTCTTCAGCTGCTCGAACCGCGGGATGACCACGGTGAGCAGCTGCACGATGATGCTGGCGGTGATGTAGGGCATGACGCCGACCGCGAACACCGACAGCTGCAGCAGCGCGCCACCCGAGAACAGGTTGATCAGCGAGTAGATCTGCGCCGAGTCACCGCCGCTGACCTGCTCGATGCACTGCTGCACGTTCGGGTAGTTGACGCCCGGCGACGGGATGGTCGCGCCGACGCGGTACAGAATGACCAACCCGAGGGTGAACAGGATCTTGCGCCTGAGGTCGGCAGTCCGCAGCGACGAGATGAAAGCCGAAAGCACTCTTCCTCCTGCGCAGCCGACTTCAATCGCGCGGCGTGCAATGGGGCTGGACAATCCAGCGTCTGGTTAAAGTCTCGCGCGATCTACCTGCAGGTTTGCAGCCTGCAAAGTCACGCGTCAAACAGTCTACGAGAGTAACAGCCCGACACCGATTGCCCGGCACTGGCTGGAATGCCGGCACTGCCCCGCGAAGGGGCCGGTTGCGCCCGGCATCCGGTCATCTGGGCAGCTTCGCCTCGATGCTCTCCACTATGTCTACCGCAGCCGTGACCGGTTGTTGCTGCGGTGGCCGACAGGCCTGGACGTCGAGGATGACGTTCGCGGCGACCGCCAGGGCGCGCTGACACGACTTGGCCTCGGCGCCGACCCCCCGGGTATACGGCATGGCCAACAGGGTGTCGGACCGATCGAGGTCACCGCTCTCCCACTTCGGCATCGCCTGGTCGTTGATCCGGACGTTCACCGTGTGATTCGTGCATTTCGACCATCGCTGCGCCGACTCGGCGAAGAAGGCTTGCGCCGCGTCGGCCGTGCGGTAGGACACCACCGACTGCACGGCGAGGCTGTCCCACTGATCACTGTCGGGCGACCGGAGCAACTGCTGACGCAACGTCTTGTAGTGACTGGGGTCGTAGATGGGTGCTTCGTCGACCTGCCACACCCCCAGACAGTTCAGATTCGAGAGCAGGTTGCGGTGATCGCCCATGGTGTCGGTCTGCGGATGGGCGACGACGCCGGTGGTACCGAGCACGGCGTCCATCTCCTGAGCGCTGAGCAGCAGCCCGGGCAGCGCCGAGTCGGGGACCGGCTTCGGCGCAGCCGACGCCGCGGACGCATCACCGTCGGAGCAGCCGGCGAGCCCGACGGCGAGCAGCAGTGCTCCGACCGCAACGGATCGCGCGCGATCAGGCATGCGTTCCGGCCGCGGCGCAGGCCTCCTGCGCGCGGGTCGCCTGACTGTTCATCTCCGCCGCGGTGCTGTTGAGACTCTCGCCGTCGATGCGCAGGCCCATCTTCAACAGCAGCTTCGTCGCGCCGAGCGACCAGGTCCTCATCGGTGCCGCGATATCGGGCGCCAGTCCCGGGGTGTTGGCCGCGCTCATTGACAGTCCGGCGGCCTCCCGCAGCGCGGTGCGCCCGGTGACATTGCTGGTCGCGACCGCCGGATCCGCGTAGCCGGACCCCTCGTAGGAATCGGCGAAGTCTCCGTAGTAGGTGGCCGAACCATCCAGTACCTGGGCGAACTGCGCGCAGGCCGACACCGCTACCGGATCTGCGTTGTCCGCTGTCGGCGCGCCCGCCACCTGCACGACGGAATCGGGCGATGCCGGGTCGGGGATGACGTCGTCGGCGACCGCTGTCGCGGCACTCGACAATCCGATGCCGAGGGCGATCAGAAAGGCGGTGGTCGCCTTCGGACACAACATTGATGACTTCACGGCGTTTCCTCCATATACGAGCTGTGTTTCGACCCGACGCGCCGGCTGGGCGGGCGAATCGAGCTCACGGTCCATCGACCAGGAGTCCAGATCGTGAACAGTCGGCAGACTGGCGGCTTCCAGTTGCCGTCCACTTCCGTTCTTTTCCAAGTGAAACACGTTGAATTACAAGGCTATTCACAGCAACTTGTCAGACTGGGCCGCGGATGTGCACCTCCTGTTTTTGGAATGTATTGCTACACAGCGTGTCCCACAGTGCGTCGTCGGCGTGTCGCCCACAGGAAGCTCCCAGGGTCACCGGCCCGCCCCCTTCGCTGAACCGGTCCATGTCAGGACATGGAATCGGTTGGCGCCCAAGGTCATCGACAGCGAACTCACAGCTTCGAGACGTCCACCCGACGCAAATCAGGCGGGGACCGTTGTCCGGCAGTTTGCCGTTCGGAAACCCGGTCCGTAGAAGCTCCGACTCGACATATCCGTTGGAGCTCATTCCGACCACGAGAGGGCGAACTCACCTCATGCTCAAACACTTTGCCGCTCTGGCTGCCTGTGTACTGGTGCCGGTAGCGTCCGCACCTCTCGCAGCGGCAGAGCCCGCGCCACCGCCGCCGGCGCCCGACGTGGCGGCTCCGGTGAACCTGAGCAATCCGCTCCCACCCGAAGGCGCGGTCCCCTCCGGGCCGCCCGGAATCCTGGACACCCCCGATGGCTGGCGCCTCGAGGTATCGGGCAGCAACGAAACCCAGCTGCCGGTCGCACCGCTGACCACCGCCATCTCGTCGCGGGAGTACCTGATCGCCGGCACGTTCACCGGCAAGATCACGGGTTCGGGTACCACCGAGCTGGCCGGTGGATCGTTCGAAGCAGGCGAGCAGATCGGCTGCGGCATCATCTCCGACGAGGTCGAGATCAACCCGGGTGCCAGCTTCACCCCGGGTATCGGCATTCCGTTCACGGGCAATGCGACCGGCGCGTTCGGCGTCTCCCTGCAGGGCAAGGTTTATCTCAAGCCCGGCACGGTGACCACCGTGGCGCTGGACAAGAAGAAGTTCAAGGGCACCGAGACCCGCATCACCATCACGGGTGTCCGCGTCAAGACCGACCAGTGCGCCGGCCAGTCGTTCATCCGTTCCTACGCGACGCTGACCAGCTCGACCGAGAACACCGACGACATCATCACCTATCTCGGTGTCACCAAAGCCGTCTGAGACTCGTCTGCCCCTACCCCCAAACTTGAACGGAATCAACATGATCATGCGAATTGCCACGCTGACCGCGTGCATGATGCTCCCACTCGCCACCGCACAGATCGCCATGGCGGAGCCGCCGGTCAGCGATGTACCGCCGCCGGACACCGGCGTGGTCGCATCGTCTGCGCCCGGGATCGTGACGACACCGGACGGCTGGACACTGACCGTTGCGGCCTCGAATGAAACCCAGCTGCCGGTCGCACCGCTGACCACGGCGGTCTCGTCCCGCGAGTACCTGGTGGGCGGCACATTCGCCGGCGCAGTGTCCGGTGAAGGATCCACAACCCTCAAGGGCGGCACGCTGGAGGCGGGCTACCAGGTGGGCTGCGGAATCGAACTCGGCCAGGTGCGCCTCATCGGGTCGGCGGGTATCGGCACCTCCGGTTCGTCATTGACCGGCGGGCTGATCCCGACCGGTGTCACGTTCCCGCTCTCGGGCACCATCGAGATTCACGCCAAACCCGGCACCGTCTCGACCGTCACCGTCAACAAGAAGGAATTCAAGAAGGCGCCGGTGCGCGTCACCATCAAGGACACGCACATCAAGGTCGATGGCTGTGTCGGTCAGTCGTTCCTGCGGTCCTACGCCACGTTGACGAGTTCGACCGAGGACACCGATGACGTCGTGGCCTACTACGGCGTGACCAAGTCTGTCTGACACAGACATGGCATCGACACCAGATCACGCGGCTTGCAACATGAATCGCAGTGTCATCTGCTCATCCGCTGCGCTCTTGCCCTCCGTTGCACGAGGAGTCGCTGCTGGTATCGCAATCTTCGCAGCGGCGGTCGCCTGTGCAACGGCCGCCGCTGCGGAGCCGCCACCGGAGCCGTTGCCGGCCCCGGTCGCACCGGCACCACCGCTTCCCGCAGGACCCAATGTGCCCATCGTCGGTGCACCGCTCGGGCCGGAAGGGTTGAACGTTCTGGCGCAGAGCGGAACTCAGCCCGGTGGTCCGCTGGGTGCCCCACCGGTTCTCGGCTTGGACAGAACCACGGTGCTGGGCCAGCTCCCGACACCCTCGGCGCCGGGAGCCGCGCCGGGGACACCCCCGAACCTCAACGTGTTCAACAACGCCTACGGCCCCCAGCAGTGCTTGGTACCGTCGGCCCCCGGCGAATGCCAGCAGTTCGATGTCGCCCCCGGCCAGGAGAACGCGGATGTCAACCGCCGGGAGTGGATGGGGCGCTACATCGACATGTACCGCGCCGGCATGCTCAGAGGCGGACTGCTCGGGCAGTTGCCGCAACAGCAACTCGGTGAGCCGTTACCGGGCACCGCGCCTCCGCCCGGAACCAACATCCCGCCGGGGCTGGGTCAATTCCTGCCTCCCCCACCGGAGGTCCCGGCGGATCTCCCGCCGGCCCTTCCACCACCACCCGCCTGATATCTACCTTCAGGCATGGACCCGAAATAGCTGCATCCCAGTTGAATTGACTGCCCGAAACGCAGTCAATCCGACATTCTCTGCCAAGTGCTGTCCATACTTGGTTGCGGAGCTTCTGATTTCGAATTGGTGGACCTGAAATATGTTGTGCTGTAGCTAATTACAAGATTTTGCGGTATTTTCTGCCTGTCAAACTCACCCAAAACCCCGGGAGTTTCTGCCGTGAACAAGCCCGCTTCGCTGACGGCCGGTGTGTGCTCGCTGTGCATCACCGCAACCATGGTCGCCGTACCGCCGCACGCTGCGGCCGCCGAACTGCCCGTGGTTCAGCACCGCACTGTGTCGGTGCTGGATCAGCCCTACGAACTGACCGCCGCATCTGTGGCGCTGCAGAATCTTCTTCTGGTGGCCGGCATTCCGTTCAACAACCTGAACACCACCCTCACCACACTCGGCGGCCTGACGAACTTCGTCACCGGGCTCAACCAGGCCCTCGGCAACATCTACAAGGGCAACTGGGACCTCGTCCCGGCCAATCTGCAGAAGGCCTGGACCGATGAGGTGGCCGCCTTCCAGAAGGTTCTCCAGCTGCCCCAGACGCTGATCACCTACAACACCAAGACGATCCAGAACTTCGTCAACAGCCTGGGTGCAGGCGGTTCGACCCTCACCGCGAAGTCGGTCGCGTCGACCGCCGCCGCCCTCCCGACGGCCCAATCGGACGTCACCAACGCACTGCTCGTGGTGCTCGGTATTCCGTTCAACAACCTGAACACCACCCTGACCACACTCGGCGGCCTGACGAACTTCGTCACCGGCCTCAACCAGGCCCTCGGCAACATCTACAAGGGCAACTGGGACCTCGTCCCGGCCAACCTGCAGAAGGCCTGGACCGATGAGGTGGCCGCCTTCCAGAAGGTTCTCCAGCTGCCCCAGACGCTGATCAATTACAACGTCCAGGCGCTGCAGCACCTGTTCGGCGGCCTGGCACCCGCCTCGGTGACGTCCACGTTCGTGACCAGCGAGCGCGTGCACACACTGGCCCTGCCGTCGGCCACGACGATTGAGGGCAGCACGCCGAAGGCCGCCGATGAGTTGACCGTCATCGAGGTCAAGGACGCCGCCGACGGCGCAGAAGCCCTCGCCGGCAGTGAGGTCGAGAGCGGCCCCGAGACCACTGTCGACGCGGACACCGCTGCGTCGGAGGACGACACYGTGACGGACTCCACCGAGACCGTCGACGAGGTGGATCCCACCGTGCCCGCGCAGGACACCGCCGTCGACAGCCCCGCCGAGGCCACCCCGGAGCAGAGCAGCGATCCGGCCGCCGACAAGCCCGCTGCGACGGACACCGAGAAGACCGCTGACGCGGGCGACACCGATGAGGCGGACACCGCGGATGAGGGCGCCACGCACGGAAGGCACGCCCTGCAGGGCGGCTCTTACGGCAAGCACGCCCGCCAGGACGACGCCGCCGATTCGACGGCCACGTCATCCACCGAGGGGTCATYGACGGCATCAGCACCGGGCCGGCACCGCAAGGCCGAAAACGGTTCGGCGGACTCGGCGACGGGCGGCGCCGGCGCCGCTGCGTAACAGACCACACGGACAGAGGCGGGCCCCGGCAGATGTGTCGGGGCCCGTCGCCGTCCACCTACCAGRGCATTCAGCTTCGAAGCGTACAGTCGGTCGCGTTCATTACATCAGCTAATTAAATTCTGCAGAGGAGACCGTCATGGCACGCACCGACGGAGACAGCTGGGACCTGGCGTCCAGCGTGGGCGCCACCGCGACGATGGTGGCGGCGGCCCGCGCGATGGCCACGGCCGCCCCCGAACCCGTGATCAACGACCAGTTCGCCGCTCCCCTGGTGCGCGCGGTCGGCGTGGACTTCTTCACCAAGCTGGTCGACGGCGACCTCACCGAAGCAGACCTGGGCGACGACCCCCAGATGAACATCTCCCGCTTCGCAAACGGGATGGCCGCCCGCACCCGGTTCTTCGACGACTTCTTCACCGACGCCGGCGCTGCCGGGGTGCGCCAGGCCGTCATCCTGGCCGCCGGCCTGGACTCCCGTGCATACCGGCTGGAGTGGCCGGCCGGCACCGTGGTGTTCGAGATCGACCAGCCCGAGGTGATCGCGTTCAAATCCCAGACGCTCGCCGACCTGGGCGCGCAGCCCACCGCGGATCGCCGCGCCGTCGCGGCGGACCTGCGCGACGACTGGGTGTCGGCGCTGCGGTCGGCAGGCTTCGACCCGGCGGCACCGACCGCCTGGATTGCCGAGGGCCTTTTCGGTTACCTGCCGCCCGAGGCGCAGGACAAGCTGCTCGACCTGATCACCCAGAACAGTGCGCCCGGTAGCCGGGTGGCCGCCGAGGCGGTTCCCGGCACCATGGACATCGACCCGGAGGCCGTCCGGGAACGGATGCAGACGGTGACCGAGAAGTGGTCCTCGCACGGATTCGATCTGGACTTCAGCGAGCTGATCTATCTCGGTGACCGCAAGGACGCGATGACGCACCTCACCGAACTGGGCTGGCAGACCTCGGCGATCCCGACCAACGGTCTGCTGGCGCAGTACGGGCTGCCCCTCATCGAGGAGGATCAGCAGTTCGGGCAGGCGTCCTACCTCACCGCGGTGAAGTGATGGCACGGTCGGAGGGCGACAGCTGGGACCTGGCCTCCAGCGTGGGCGCCACCGCCACGTCGGTGGCCGCCTCACGGGCTCTGGCCAGCCGTGGACCCGGCGCACTGATCGACGACCCCTATGCCGCCACGCTTGTCGAGGCCGTCGGGCTCCCCCATTTCGTGCGGATGGCCAACGGCGAGTTCGACGACAGCCACGACCCCCTCTTCGGACGGGACCAGATGCGCCAGCACATCGCGGTGCGCACCCGGTTCTTCGACGATTTCTTCGCGACGTCGTCGGCGGCCGGCATCCGTCAGGCCGTCATCCTCGCCTCGGGGCTGGACACCCGCGCCTACCGCCTGGACTGGCCGGACGGAACGGTCGTGTTCGAGATCGACCAGCCGGCCGTCATCGAGTTCAAGACCCGGGTGCTCGCCGACGCGGGTGCCGCGCCCGGCGCGGACCGCCGCACCGTGGGCATCGACCTGCGCGACGACTGGCCGGCAGCGCTGAGGGACGCCGGTTTCGATCCGTCGGCGCCGACGGCCTGGATCGCCGAGGGGCTGCTGATCTACCTGCCCCCGGATGCCCAGGACCGGCTGTTGGACGACATCACCGCGCTCAGCGCTGCAGGCAGCGCGCTGGCCACCGAGCACATGGACGCCAAGGCGCTCACCGGGGACTGGGCCAAGGAGCTCAGCGCGCGCGGCCGGCGGTACGGCAGCGACATCGACCTCAACGAGCTGTTCTACAGCGGTCCACGCACCTCGGCGGGCGATCATCTGAGCGCAGCGGGCTGGCAGGTCACCGTGCTGCCGAATTCGAAGGCATACGCCGCCAAGGGTTTCGAGCGTCCCAATGACGAACTGTCGGCGATGGTGGGAGACTCCGGCTATCTGACCGCGAGCAAGTGAGGTATGGCGATGGCACGCTCTGAAGGGGACAGCTGGGACCTGGCTTCCAGCGTCGGTGCGACGGCGACGATGGTCGCGGTGGGGCGTGCCATCGCCAGCACCGAGGAGCACGCCCTGATCGATGATCCGTGGGCCGCTCCCCTGGTGCGCGCGGTGGGCATCGAGGCCTTCACCATGATGGTCGACGGCACGCTGAACATCGCCGACGTCGCCCCCGACGCTGCGGCGCAGGTCAAATCCAATATCGACGAGATGGCGGTCCGGACCAAGTTCTTCGACGATTACTTCGTCAGCGCYGGCGAGTCCGGTGTCCGGCAGGCAGTCATCCTGGCCGCCGGCCTGGATTCGCGCGCATACCGGCTGCCATGGGCGGACGGCACCGTGGTCTACGAGGTCGACCAGCCCGAGGTGATCGAGTTCAAGACCCGCACGCTGGCTGATCTGGGCGCCTCCCCCACCGCGCAACGGCGCACCGTGCCGATCGACCTGCGCGAGGACTGGCCGACCGCGATGCGCGCGGCGGGCCTGGACCCCGATCGACCGACGGCGTGGTGCGCGGAGGGGCTGCTGATCTATCTGCCGCCCGACGCGCAGGACCGGCTGTTCGACAACATCCACGAACTCAGCGCGCCCGGCAGCACAGTGGCCACCGAATTCGTGCCCGGTATGCGGGATTTCGACCCGGAGCAGGCGCGGACTTCCACCGATGCCTTCACCAAGCTGGGGCTCGACATGGACATGCCCTCACTGATCTACCATGGCGAACGACGTTCCGCGGCAGACTATCTGGCCGGCAAAGGCTGGCAGATGACCGGCGTCCCCCGCACCGAACTGTTCGCCCGATACGGTCTACCCGCACCGGAGTTCGGTGACCGCGACGTGCTCGGTGAGATCGTCTACCTCAGCGGCACATTGCCGTAATCAGCTGTTGCGGTCGGCGTAGTCCAGCTGTGGTGGGGCCGCGGCAGTCCCAGGCGTCTCGGTGCCGTCGATCGGGCACCGGGCGGTCTCCGGAATCCCGGCGAGCGCGAACGCGCCGATCACACACGCCGCCATCATGTAATACGCAGGCACCAGGTTACTTCCGGTCAGATTGATCAGCCAGTCGTTCACCGCCGGAGCCGTGCCGCCGAAGATCGACGTCGAGACGTTGTAGGCGATGGCGAACCCGGCAAAACGCACCTGGGTCGGGAACATGGCGGGGAAGGTCGCCGAGATCGTGGCCAGCTGGGGCACATAGAGCAGACCGAGCACCGCGAACCCGAGTATGGCGCCGCCGACGCCGGTGCCCATCAGCAGGAACATCGGCACGCCCGCAACGAAAAGACCGATCAGCGAGAACCACCACATCGGCTTGCGGCCCAGCCGGTCCGAGAGCATCCCGGCGAACGGAACGAAGATCATCATCGCGAGCATTCCGATGATCGGCACCACCAGCGACAGGTTCGACGACAGACCGATGGACTGCTCCAGATATGTCGGCATATAGGTCAGCAGCGTGTAGTTGACCACGTTGAGCGCCACCACCAGCCCGCCGAGTCGCAGGATCGGACGCCAGTAGCCGATCAGCAGTTGGGTGAACTGTGTCGAGGTGTCATCCGCAGCGCCGTGGGACTCGGCCAGCTCCCGGAACACCGGCGTTTCCTCCAACCGGGAACGCAGGTACACGCCGATCAGCCCGAGCGGTGCGGCAACCAAAAACGGTAGCCGCCAACCCCATTCACCCATCTGCTCCTCGGTGAGCACCAGCGAGCAGCCGAGCATCAGGCAGGCTCCCAGCGAGAATCCGGCCAGCGTACCGAATTCCAGATAGCTACCCAGGAACCCGCGCCTGCGCGATGGCGCATACTCCGCCATGAACGTTGCCGCACCACCGTATTCACCACCGGTGGAGAATCCCTGGACCATGCGCAACGCCACCATCAGAATGGGTGCCCACATGCCGATCGCGGCGTAGGACGGGATCAGGCCGACACACAGCGTGGCACCCGCCATCAGCAGGATCGTCAGGGCCAGCACCTGTTTGCGCCCGATCCGGTCGCCGAGCGGCCCCCATACCAGGCCGCCGAGCGGGCGCACCAGGAAGGACACCGCAAAGGTCATGAGTGCGAGTAGAGTCGCGCGCTGCGTGTCGCCAGGGAAGATCGCCGCGGAGATGTAGGTGACGCCGTAGGCATAGATGCCGTAGTCGAACCATTCGGTGGCATTGCCGATGGCCGATGCCGCCACGGCCCGTTTGACCACTTCCGGCGAGGGTGCCTCACCGGCCTCAGATGCGGTGCCCACCGGTGCCCACCCCTCCCTGGGTGAGCGCCACATGCGCGGATGCGCGCACCGACACAGCGCACACCGCGTCCGCCAATACGTGCCCGGCGCAGCGGCGGGCTAAACATCCGCGCCGAGTGGAATGCCGCCGTCAGTCGCTGACTGCCAACAACGCCTCATCGAGTTCGGCGAATACTCCCAGGATATCGGCGATGCCGATCAGCTTGAGCGGTCGACTGGTCGCCGGCCCGTCGGCGACGACCACGAGGCGCACCTCAGCGGGGAGGTCGGCGTGCGCGGCCACCAGCACGCCCATTCCCGACGATGCCAGGAAGTCCACCGCAGCCAGGTCCACCACGATGGCGGTGGGCGCGGCGGCCGCGGCAGCGGCAATGGCCGCATCCATTTGTGGTGCGGTGATGGCGTCGACGGTTCCGCTGACCGCCACCACGATGACGCCGCCGATGCGGCGTTCTTCGATGGTGCAGCCCGACGGCTGGCTAGTCATGAGCACCTGCTCCTTCGTGTCCTTCTCGATCACTCATCGCGAAACCTCCAGTCCGTTCGTGCGTCTGGCCAGCGTCAGCAGCTGCTCGTAGCCGTCCACCGTGCGGTCGCTGCTCAGCCGCACCCGCGCCGAGATGCCGATGCGATCGCGGTCTGTCCGCAGCACCGAGTCCAGGGCTGCGGCCAGGCGGTCCGATTCGCCGTCACCGGCTGCCACCAGCACACCGCCGGGCAACATCACCACCTCGGCCAGCCCGCCTCGGCGCAGGCCCACCACGGGCGTCCCGCACATCTGGGATTCCGCAGCCACCAGACAGAACGGCTCCTCCCAGCGCGGTGTCACCAACGTTGCCGCGCTGTGCCCGTAGAACTCGGCGAGTTCGTCATCACCCAGCGCGCCGACGTATTCGACCCGAGATCCGAGCATCGGCCGGATGACGCCGTCGAACCATCCGATGTCGCTCACGGGTCCGGCCAGACGCAGTCGCCGCCCGGAGCGGGCGGCCGCCGCAATGGCGATATCTGCGCCCTTCTCCGGGGTGAGACGCCCGGCCCAGGCCAGGTCTTCGCCACCCGGCCCCGCCGGGAACCGCGCGGGGTCGACCCCGTTGTGGATCACCCGGACGCCGCGCAGCGTTTCCCACTGATCACGAAGCGCCGCGCTCACCGCGACCAGGTGTGAGGCCGGACCCGCCAACCACGCACCGATCTCCATCCACGGGAACGGCGGCGTGTGCAGAGTGGTGATCATCGGTACCCGCAGAGTCGAGCTCAGCGCCAGCGGCAGCTGATGCAGGCTCTGGTTCAGCACCGCATCGATATCATTGCGGTTCAACAGATCCCGTATCGCCGCCAGGTAGGCGACCTGGTCGTCGAGGAAGTCCGGTTCGGGCATGTTCGGGTCGTCCGAGGCAATGGTGGACAGTGCCGGGGTATCCGGCATGACATGCAGGTCGTCGGCGAGCGCCGGAGTGGTGCCGGCACGGGCCCACAACTCGATGTGGTGCCCACGGTCGCGCAGTCCGCGAATCATGATGGCGGTGAAGCGTTCCTGTCCCCCCGCGTACGGCTCGGCCACCGGGTGACGTGCCGGCCCGATCACGGCGATGCGCATCAGGTCGCCTCGGATTCCAGTGCGGCGATATACGTACCGAATCCGCCTTCGACCCGGGACTCGGTGCGCCCGGAGGTGAGCACGCTGGTCTGGTGGGTGGCGACCCACCGTGGCGTGAGGGCGCGGATGCGCTCGACGAGGCCGACATCCTCCCGGCTCTCGGCGTCCCGGAAGCCACCGGCGCGCAGATAGATATCGGCGCGGAAACCGAGATTGGCACCGTGCACATGGTCGTGTCCCTCGGTGAGATCGTGGTGCTGTAGCCAGCTTTCGTAGATCTCGTGGCTGACATCGGCCGGCGTCACGGTCCCGATCACCGCATCGAGGCCCGAATCCGCGAACGCGATCTGCCTGGACAGCCAGTCGCCCGGCACCACGGTGTCGGCGTCCGTGCACGCTATCCACAGTTCGGCCGGCTCGACGCCGGCCTGCTGGGCCCGGTTGATCGCATCCGCGGTGCCGAGCTGGCGCACGGCGCCGACGCTGTCGGCGTCGCTGGTGAGTACCCGGACCCCGAACTCCCGCACGAGGTCGAGGGTGTCATCGGTGCAATTGTTCAGCACGACCGTGATTCCTCCTGACACACCGACCTTTTCGGCGTTCAGGATGTCGATGCTGTCTCCTACGCTGCGCAGGCAGGCCTCGATGTGCGCCTGCTCGTTGCGGGCCGGCACCACTACTTCGACGTGACGGATACCGGTCATGATGCACCGCGGTATTCACGGTAGACCGAGACGGGCTCGCCCCATACCTCGACGATCAGGTCGACGTCCTCGTACCGGGCGCGGAGCGGAAGATCCAGCAGCGCCGCGGCCTGCGCGTGCACGGCGGCACCATCGAGCGGAATGCCGGTGGTGGATCCGCGCCAGTGCGCCAATACGATCTCTCCACGGGTGGTGAGATGCCTTCGCACGGCGCGCAGGGTCGCGATCAGGTCGGGGCCGTCCAGGAAGTAGCCGATCTCGGAAAGAATGATGGCATCGAAGGTTTCGTCAGGCAGATCAGCCGGAGCGGCCCCGCAGATCCACCGGACCGCGTCGGTTCTGTTCCTGGCGACCGCCAGGGCGCGTTCGCTCGCATCGATGGCGACCACGGTGTCGGCCCGGCCCGTCAGCTGCTCGGCGAGCTGGCCGGTGGCGCAGCCGACTTCCAGGATCCGCTGGTAGCGCTCGCGTCCCAGGCAGGCCAGTACCAGCTCGAGACGGCGGCGCTCATAGGCGAAGTCATCGAGATGCCAGGGATCCTCCTCACCCGACGCCATCATCGCGTCGAACGGTTCGGCGATGGCATCCCGCGGCCGCCCCAGGTCGACGGCTGCGCAGACCCGCCCGGCGAGGTCGGCTGCGGCGGGCATCAAGACGGTTTCGAAAACCCGGCGGGCCCGGCTCAGCACGGAGGATCCGACGATCGGCTGGCCGTCATCGGAGTGCAGTTGGCTGGTGTAGCAGTCGATCGCCGACGTCTTCGCGCCCAGGCCGTGCAGCGAGGGCGCCAGCGTCCGGACTCGCGACCAGTCCATGTCACCCGGTGTCGCCCAGTGCCACAACCAGATCGGGTAGTTGATCAGCACCGCTGATCGTTGCCGGACCGCCACCTCGGCGGCCCGAGCGACGGCGTCATGATCGGAATGGCCGTCGCATTCCACCGGGGCGAACACCACGGTGCGCTCGTCGACCAGTTCTGCCAGTCGCCGGGTCACTTCGCCGTGTTCGGAATCGAGGCCGCCGTCGGGTAGATCCCACCAGAGCGCCGAGATCCGGGTGCCCAGTGCCGCGACCGCGCGGTCCCCTTCGATGCGACGCGGCGTCGATCCGGGACCGTCGCCGCCGTGCGTGGCGAAGACGATGGTGACGTCCAGGTCTTGGGCAGCCAGGTCGGCCAGTGTCGCCCCGAGCGAGAGCGTTTCGTCGTCGGGGTGCGGCGCCACGAGCACCACGCGCGGGCACCGCGCGATGATCGCGGACAGATCGAGCCTGGGCACGCCGTCCCATCCGGAGTCGAGCAACCAGGTCGCTTCGTCGGTGCCGCTGTCCCGGTGGGTGAAAGGGCGGGCTTCATCCATGACGGCGCTCCTGCGCTGCCACCGCGAGCTCGCCGAGGTAGGCCAGGTCGCGTTGTCCGTGATGCTGGCGTAGGTACACGCCCAGATCGGCCACCCGACGCGCGTACTCCTCCTCGCCGACCAACGGTGCCGGGCCGAGCACGTACCCCGCTGTGTGCAAGGCCATTTCGCTCACCCGGGCCACTGCGGCCCGTACCCGTTGTGCGAGCAGCTCGGTGTCCTCGGTGCCGGCGTCGATCGCGACTGCCGCGTACTCCAGACAGGTTGCGGCGGTGAACAGTCCCGCGTCGACGCTGCCGAACTGGGCGAGCGCTATCGGATCCGGAGCGCGGTCGGCCAGATGACGGAGCATCCGTTCCCGGAAGGCCAGGGCGATGCCGTACCAGACGGCGGCCACACCTATGCCGCCCCAACCGAAACCCGGCCGGCGTACGTACCAGCCCGGATCTCCCAGCGGCACGGCGGGCAGCGCCTGAACCTCGATGGCGCCGCTGGGGATGGCGGCCAGCCCGCGCGATACCCAGTGCGCCGGTGCGACGCGGACGTGCCGCGGGTCCAGTCGGACCGCGAACGCCTGCTGTCCCCGTCCGGCGACCTCGGCGGTGATCACCGCGTGGGACAGCTGACCGGCCAGCGAACACCAGGGCTTGGTGCCGGACAAAGTCCAGCCGTCAGGCCCCTCGATGGCCTCCAATCTCAGTCCCGACGCGTGCGCCGCGTATACGCCCCAGGTGGAACCCGAGTCGGCGCCGAGCGCCGGGATGTCCGGGCCCACGCCGGCCTGCTGCAGGATCGCGTGCGCATCGAGATGCGGTTCGACGACGCGGGCCAGCGACGCGTCGACCACGCCGAGCGTGGCCAGCGTGGCCAGGTAGTCATGGGTGCGCCCGCCACCAGGGCGGCACTGCCGATCGGACAACTGCTTGGCGACACCGAGTGCCGCGCAGACATCGACGCGCCCGTCGTCCGACAGCCGCGACCGCAGTTCCTGATCGATCAATGTCCGCATCATGACCAGTCAATGCCCATCTTGCCCGCTGGACTACACCCCTAAGGGTGAGATTGCTGTTTCAGGGATGCAATCGGGCCACATCGGGCCGAAAGTCGTGATCCATCCCCCAGGCCACCGCCTGGGCGCGCCTGGTCACCCCGAGCTTGCGATAGGTGGAACGCACCACCGACTTCACGGTGTTGATGGACAGGTAGCAGCGTTCGGCAATCTCGTTGTTCGTCCGGCCCTGGGTGATCAACGCGAGCACCTCGGCCTCACGGGCGGACAGGCCCGCGTCCTGGCCGGGCCACTGCATCGGCATGGACATGCTGCCATCGCCGCGTTCGATCACGGTCTCACCGGCATGAATCCGCTCAATGCAGTCCACCAGTGTGTCGACCGGCAGCGACTTCGCCAGATACCCGCTGACTCCACCGGCCAGTGAGCGGTCGATCAGCAGCTGGTCAATATTCCACGAATACACCGCAACTCGGCCGATGTGCGGCTGGCCGACCAGGTCACTGACGTCGGTGCGGTCCCCCTGGGCGGCCGCGAAGGTGTCCCAGATGGCGATATCGACCGGGCTCTGCACCTCGGTCCTGGCATCGAGTTCGACGATGCGCAACCGGTCCCGGTAGGGCTGCAACAGAGCGGCCAGTCCCGCGACGATGAGCTCGTAGTCGTTCACGATGGCCAGGCGTACGGGCGAACCGCTCATCGCGCCTGCCCTCCGTTCGACTCACCTGCACCGACCCGACAACGATAGACGTAACCGTCACCGGCGGTGGCGACCCGATGACGTCAGAACCTGAAGTCTCCCAGCCATAGTGCGTGAGCACCGCTGATCGAGCGCTCCACCTGGTCGAACACGCCCGCGACCGAGCTGCTCAGCAGCGCACCGACGGCCTGCGGCAGGGATGCCGCCGCCGGCTGGGAGGAGGCCTTCGGCCGCAACACGTCCAGCATCGACGAACCAGGGTAGTTGACGATCCGCACTTCGGTGTCCGGCTCGAACCCGGCCCGCACCTTCGCCCGGCCGATCGCGGTGCGCAACCCACCGAGTTGGTCGACCAGGCCGCGGTCCTTGGCATCCGCACCCGTCCACACCCGCCCTCGCGCGACGTCTTCGACCGCGGCCACCGTGAGGTTGCGCCCCTGGGCGACCCGTTCGACGAAATCGGCGTAGAACAGGTCGGCCTCGGCCTCCACGTGCGCCTGTTGTTCCTCGGTGAAGCGCTCGTTGCTCGACCATGCGTCGGCATTCGCGTTGGTGCGCACCGAATCCGAACCGACACCGAGCTTGTCCTTGAGCTGGCGGGATACCAGCTTGCCGGTGACCACGCCGATCGATCCGGTGATGGTGCCCGCGTTGGCGATGATCTCGTCGGCGGCCATCGATACGTAGTAGCCGCCGGACGCAGCCACCGCGCCCATCGAGGCGACGACGGGTTTACCGGCCTCGGTGGCCCGAACCACCTCGCGCCAAATGGTTTCCGATGCGGTGACCGACCCGCCCGGGCTGTTGACCCGCAGGACGATGGCCGACACGTCGTCGTCGGCGACGGCTTCCCGCAGGGCGGCCGCGATGGTGTCACCGCCGGCATTCGAATTCCCGAACGGCAGCATCTGCGGGCCGCCACGGCCGCTGACGATCGGCCCGTCCAGGGTGACCACCGCGATCCGGGGCTTGGTCTTGCGCCCCGGGATGGGCGGGGCCGGTGTGAACGGGTTCGCCTTCGCGTAGCGCGACAGGAACAGCCGCGGCGGGGCGTCCTCGCCGTCGGCAACCGCTGCGGCGCCGGTGAGTTCGGCGATCCGGGCGTAGGCCTCATCGCGGAAGCCGATGCGGTCGATGAGCTTCCCGGACACCGCGGCATCACGCAGCAACGGCGCCTTGTCGGCCAGCACATCCACCTCGGCGGCATCGAGGCCGCGGGATTCGGCCACCGCAGCCAGCACCTGTGCGTGCAGGCTGCCGATCAGCGCGGTGTCCGCTTCGCGGTGCGCATCGGTGTAGCTGTCCTGGGTGAAAAGGTTTGCCGCCGACTTGTATTCACCACGCGCCACGAACTGCGCCTCGATGCCGGCCTTGTCCAGGGCGCCGCGCAGGAACAGTGCGCTGGTGGCGAATCCGATCAACCCGACCGTGCCCGACGGCTGCATCCAGACCTCACGGAAAGCCGAGGCCAGATAGTACGACAGGGTGCCGGGATAGGTTTCCGCCCAGGCCAGGGTGGGCTTGGAGGTGCCGAAGGCCGCGATCGCGTCCCGCAGTTCCTGCACCGGACCCGGGGCTGCCGCCGACAGCTGGATCCGGGCGATCAACCCGGCGACCCGGTCGTCCTCGGCCGCACGGTGCAGGGAATCGACAGCCTGCCGCAGCGTCAGCGGCTTGCCGCCGAGGGAGATGAGGGTGAACGGATCGAACCCGAGCGATTCCGGTGGCGCGGACTGCAGGTCGAGTTCGAGCACGCAGCCGTCGGGCACACCGTTGTGGCGGGCGGTGTCGACCTTGCGCACCAGGGACTTCAGGTCGTCGGGACCGGGCAGGCTGGGGAAGAATCCGAACATCTTCCGAGCCTACCGGCGCCACAGCGCCCGGCCTTTTCGCCGATCGTGAAACCTGTGCGCTCGATCTCGCGATGTTCCGACGAGGATTCACGCTCGTCGGCAACGCAAAAGGCCCCTGCCGGAGCAGGGGCCTTCGCGTGTACGAGCTTTACAGTTCGGTGGCCGAACCGCCGGCGGCCGTGATGGCCTCCCGCGCGCTGCCGCTGAACTTGTTGGCGGTGACGTCGACCTTGACGGACAGCTTGCCGTCGCCGAGGACCTTCACCAGGGTGTTCTTGCGAACCAGACCCTTGCCCACCAGTTCGTCGACACCGATGGTGCCACCCTCAGGGAACGCCTTGGCGATATCGCCGACGTTGACGACCTCGTAGGCCACCCGGAAGCGGTTCTTGAAGCCCTTGAGCTTCGGGAGCCGCATGTGGATCGGCATCTGGCCACCCTCGAACGTCGAGGGGACGTTCTTGCGGGCCTTGGTGCCCTTGGTGCCGCGACCCGCGGTCTTACCCTTGGAGCCCTCGCCGCGACCGACGCGGGTCTTCTTGGTCTTCGACCCGGGGGCCGGCTTCAGGTCGTGAAGCTTGATGACACTCATGATTCCTAGACCTCCTCGACCGTGATGAGGTGATGCACGGTCTTGATCAGACCACGGGTCTGAGCGTTGTCCTCACGGACGACGGACTGGCGGATCTTCCGCAGCCCCAGCGTGCGCAGGCTTTCGCGCTGCTTCCAGCGTGCGCCGATCGTGCCGCGCACCTGGGTGATCTTGAGCTCTGCCATGACTATGCCGACCCCTCACGCGCGGCACTGGCGGCCAGCGCCTCGCTTTCGCGCCGGGCCCTGAGCATGCCGGCCGGCGCCACATCCTCGATGGACAGCCCACGACGGGCCGCCACCTCTTCGGGCCGCTGGATCATCTTGAGTGCGGCGACGGTGGCGTGCACCACGTTGATCGCGTTATCGCTACCCAGCGACTTGGCCAGGACGTCGTGCACCCCAGCGCATTCGAGCACGGCGCGACAAGCACCGCCGGCGATGACACCGGTACCGGGGCTGGCCGGACGCAGCATCACGACACCGGCCGCGGCCTCACCCTGCACCGGGTGCACGATGGTGCTGCCGATCAGCGGCACGCGGAAGAAGTTCTTGCGAGCTTCCTCGACGCCCTTGGCGATGGCGGCCGGAACTTCCTTGGCCTTGCCGTAGCCGACGCCGACCATGCCGTTGCCGTCACCGACGATGACCAGAGCGGTGAAGCTGAAGCGCCGACCACCCTTGACCACCTTGGAGACGCGGTTGATGGTGACGACGCGCTCGATGTAGTTGCTCTTCTCACCGCGGTCGTCGCCACGGCCACGGCCGCCACGATCGTCACGGCCTCGGCCGCCGCGATCTCCGCGGCCGCCGCGATTGTCCTGCGCCGAACCGGCGCCAGCCTGGTCGGCCATCATGCAGTCCTCTCGTTGTCAGTCATCAGAATTTCAGCCCGCCTTCGCGCGCGGCATCGGCCAGCGCGGCGATCCGGCCGCCGTRGGTGTAGCCGCCACGGTCGAACACGACCGTCTCGACACCGGCTGCCTTGGCGCGCTCGGCGATCAGCTGACCGACCCGCACGCTTTGTGCCTTCTTGTCGCCGTCGACGGCACGCACATCGGGCTCGATGGACGAGGCCGCGGCGACGGTGACGCCGGCGAGATCGTCGATGAGCTGGACGTGGATGTGCCGGGACGACCGGTTGACCATCAGACGCGGGGCGTCGGCCGTTCCGGCGACCTTCTTGCGCAACCGGGCGTGACGACGGATCCGCGCGACCCGACGGGTCTCGGAGATGTTCTGCCCCACCGGCTTGTGCTTGGTGCCGGTGGCTGCATCAGTTTTCGTGGAAGCCATGGTTACTTACCTGTCTTTCCGACCTTGCGGCGGATCTGCTCACCCTCGTACCGCACGCCCTTGCCCTTGTACGGGTCGGGGCGGCGCAGGCGGCGGATGACCGCGGCGATTTGGCCGACCTTCTGCTTGTCGATGCCCGTGATCGAGAACTTCGTGGGTGTCTCGACCGCGAAAGTGATGCCCTCGGGCGCTTCGATGAGGACCGGGTGGCTGTAACCGAGCGCGAACTCCAGGTTTGCACCCTTGAGCACCACGCGGTAACCGACGCCGAAGATCTCCATCTTCCTGGTGTAGCCCTCGGTGACACCGGTGACCAGGTTGGCGACCAAGGTGCGTGACAGCCCGTGCAACGAACGGCTACGCCGCTCGTCGTCCGGACGGGTCACCACGATGGCGCCGTCGTCGTTGCGCGAGACCACGATCGGCTCGGCGACATCCAGGGTCAAGGTGCCCTTGGGGCCCTTCACCGACACGTTCTGACCATCAATGGCCACATCGACCCCGGTGGGAACCAGGACCGGCTGCTTTCCAATACGCGACATGTTTTTCGTTCCCCTACCAGACGTAGGCGAGGACTTCGCCGCCCACGCCTTGTCGAGTTGCCTGGCGATCGGTGAGCAGACCGGAGGACGTGGAAATGATCGCCACGCCCAGGCCGCCGAGCACCCGAGGCAGATTGGTGGACTTTGCGTAGACCCGCAGACCGGGCTTGCTCACCCGGCGCAGGCCGGCGATGCTGCGCTCACGGCTGGGACCGTACTTCAGCTGCACCACAAGGGCTTTGCCCACGCGGGCGTCCTCGGTGCGGTAATCGGAGATGTAGCCCTCTTTCTTGAGGATCTCGGCGATGTTCGCCTTGATCTTCGAGTGGGGCAGAGACACCTCGTCGTGATACGCCGAATTGGCGTTACGCAGACGCGTCAAGAAGTCTGCGATGGGATCGGTCATCGTCATGACAGCCGGTTCACCTTCCTTGCGGCGGTTCCCCCGAGGTTGATTGCCTTCCGGTCAATCAACACCGTGGGCCTTCCGAAATTTGAATTCGAATGAATGCTGGTTACCAGCTGGACTTCTGGACACCGGGCAGTTCGCCCGCGTGCGCCATTTCGCGCAGGCAGATCCGGCACAGGCCGAACTTGCGGAACACCGCGTGCGGACGGCCACACCGGTTGCACCGGGTGTAGCCGCGAACCGCGAACTTCGGCTTCTTGTTGGCCTTGTTGACCAGAGCCTTCTTTGCCATTGCTCAGTTCTCCTTGAACGGGAAGCCGAGGGCCCGCAGCAGCACTCGTCCTTCGTCGTCGTTGGTCGCCGTGGTGACGACGGTGATGTCCATGCCGCGGGGGCGATCGATGGAATCCACGTCGATCTCGTGGAACACCGACTGCTCCGAGAGCCCGAAGGTGTAGTTGCCGCTGCCGTCGAACTGCTTGGGGCTCAGGCCACGGAAGTCGCGGATACGGGGAAGCGCGATCGAGACCAGGCGGTCCAGGAACTCCCACATCCGGTCGCCGCGCAGCGTCACCCGGGCGCCGATCGGCATTCCCTCGCGAAGCTTGAACTGGGCGATGGACTTACGCGCCTTGCGGATCTCGGGCTTCTGGCCGGTGATCAGGGCGAGGTCGTTGACCGCGCCGTTGATCAGCTTCGCGTCGCGGGCGGCGTCACCGACACCCATGTTCACGACGACCTTCACCACGCCCGGGATCTGCATCACGTTGGCGTAGTTGAATTCTTTGTTGAGCGCGTCCTTGATTTCCTCGCGGTAGCGCTGCTTCAGCCGCGGCTGCACCTTGGCGGCGTTCTCTACTGTGGTCATTCTCAGATGTCCTTGCCGTTGCGCTTGGAGACCCGGACCTTCTTGCCCGACTCCTCGTCGACGCGGTAGCCGATGCGGGTGGGGTTGCCGTCGGAGTCGATGACCATCACGTTGGAGACGTGGATGGCCGCTTCCTGCGTGACGATGCCGCCGGAGGAGGCGCCGCGCTCGTTCTGCGACTCCGCGGTGTGCTTCTTGATCCGGTTGACGCCCTCGACGAGGACCTTCTCGCGGGTCGGGTAGGCCTCGATGACCTTGCCCTTGGCGCCCTTGTCCTTACCGGAGATCACGAGCACGGTGTCACCCTTGTGCACCTTCATTTACAGCACCTCCGGGGCGAGCGAAACGATCTTCATGAACTTCTTCTCACGCAGCTCGCGGCCCACCGGGCCGAAGATGCGGGTGCCGCGCGGATCGTTGTCCGCCTTGATGATGACGGCGGCGTTCTCGTCGAACTTGATGTAGCTGCCATCGGCACGACGACGTTCCTTCACGGTGCGCACCACGACGGCCTTGACCACATCGCCGCGCTTGACGTTGCCGCCCGGGATGGCTTCCTTGACGGTCGCCACGATGATGTCGCCGATGCCGGCATAGCGTCGCGCCGAGCCGCCGAGAACGCGGATGCACAAGATCTCCTTGGCACCCGTGTTATCGGCGACCTTCAGCCGCGATTCCTGCTGAATCACTCGATCTCCTGACCTGGTTATGTGTGCACGGCAGATACCGACCTGACGTGCGCGGTCTTTGTTGCCCCGAGAGCACGCAGGGTTTTCTCGCATGAGAGAACCGAGGTCTGCCCCAGGCAACCCCTAGAGTCTAGGGGACGACCTGCTGAGAGCCAAATTGCTCACCGAAGCGGCACAAAACGTGCGTGGCCTGCTAGAAGAGGCCGATCCGCTCGAAGGCCGCCGCGGCCGCCAACACCGTTGCATCGGCATGCCTCCGGCCGACGATCTGCAGACCCATGGGAGCACCGCCCACCAGGGCCGCAGGAACAGAGATCGCCGGCTGGCCGGTGAGGTTGAACGGGTAGGTGACGGCCAACGCACCCCAGTGGTCCACCGGGCGACCGTCGATCTCGGTGGGCATGGGCCCTTCGGCTGCGAAGGACGGCACCGTGGTGGCCGGCGTGAGCAACAGGTCGAATGCCTCGAACGCCGACGCCATGTCGGCCACCAGCCGGGCCCGCGCCTCGTGCGCATCGAGCAGCGTCGTGGCATCCAGTTCGGCGGCGGCCTCGAAGTAGCGGCGCACCGCCGGATGAACGTTCCCGAGATCCACCGGCGAGCCGACCTGGGCGTGGACGTCCGGCGCCGACAGCGTGCGAAACGCTGTGCTGCACGCCGGGTCGATGCGCACCGCCGCGGCGCTCACCCGGCGCGCACCGGTGGCCTCGATGAATTTCTGGGCCGCCGCTTCGGCCGCTGCGGCAATCTCGGGATCACACGGCGCGTCACCGAGTGTCGCCGTAAAAGCCACTCGCAGTGTACTCAAATCGGTTGTGTACAAGTTCTTTTCGAACGATTGCGCCGGCGCCGGCAGGGACGCCCGGTCATGGTGATCGATGCCGCAGATGCTGTCGAGCACCCGCGCGGTATCGGCGACAGTCCGGGTGAGCACTCCGTAGTGGTCGTTGTCTGCGACTCCCCGGTGCCGCGGCCCGCGTGGAACCACTCCATACGTCGCCTTGAAACCCACGAGTCCGCAGTAGGCCGCCGGAATGCGCAATGAGCCGGCGCCGTCGGTGCCGGTGGCCACCGCCACCATGCCGGACGCGACGGCGGCGGCTGACCCGCCACTGGACCCGCCCGGCGTCAGGTCGGTGTTCCAGGGGTTGCGGGTGATGCCGTGCAAGACCGATGCGGTGTAGGAAGCGCGGCCGAACTCCGGGGATGCGGTCACCCCGATCGGCACCGCACCGGCGGCGACAGCTCGGGACACCAGGGTGCAGGTGTGGTCGGCAATCCGGCCGGCGTGCAGCGTGCTCCCCATCGCGAACGGCCAACCTTGCACCGGCTGCAGTTCCTTGACCCCCATCGGCACCCCGGCCAGCGCACCCGGATCGCCGCCGCGAGCCACCACCCGGTCGACGTCGCGGGCCCAGTCCATGGCCCGTTCACCGTCGACGTGGATGAAGGCGTTGAGCGCGCCGTTGGTCTCCTCGATGGCCGTCAGCGCTCGCGCCACGGTGTCCTGCGCGCTCACCTGACCCGACCGCACCAGATCGGCCGTCTCGATCACGGTCGCCGCGTTCACCCCTGCAATTTTCACAGCAGCAGCACCGCCGCCACCGAGGTGGCCACCACCAGGCCGCACATCACCGGGACGAACAGTCGACGGGCCAGATCCATCACCGATACCCCGGTCAGGCCCGCCACCACGATCAGCGACGACCAGATCACCAGCGTGCCCCCGCCGGTCCAGCTGGCCCCGTTCTGCGCGATCGCCGCCAGGGTGGCGACATCAGCACCCGAGCTCTCACCCAGGGAGGCTGCCAGCGACCCGGTGAACGGCAAGCCGGGCCAGCCGCTGCCGTCGAGGCCGATCACCATGCCGATCAGCAGCATCGCGAAGGCCGCGAACACCGGCACCTGCGGAATATAGGGCTCCACCGAGGCCACGGCATCCAGCAGGAAGGCCGGCGCGGGCGCCTCCGGGGCCAGGCCCAGGATGGCGCCGGAGTAGTCCGACAACCCGATATAGACGAAACCCGCCACCGGAATGACCATGCCCATGGACCGGAACGAGAACGTGATGCCGTCGGTGAAATGCTGACCGACATCTGCCAGCCAGGTCCGTCGGCTCACCACGACGGCGATGGTCACCAGGGCCAGGGCTGCGGCGCCACCGACCAGGGGTGCCCCCAGTCCGTCGTCGATATCGGGCACCCAGGGCGTGAACCGGCCCAGCAGCATGAAGGCCAGCAGGGCGGCGAACAAGGTCGGCACACCGATCGCGATGAGTCGCGCCTTCGTCGACGGCGAGGCATCCTCGACGTCGAGAGCGTCGCCCGCGGCGCCGGAGGGACGCAGGGTGGTCGTGCGGACCCGCTCACCAGAGGTGTCGGCGCCGCCTGCGCGGACGCTGCCCGCTGCTGGCTCAGAGCCGGCGGAGGCCTCGGCGACGGGCAGCGTCACCGCGGCGGCCGCCACCGGATCCAGCATCTTGGTGCGCACGTCGCGGAGGTAGGCGACTGCCAGCGCCACCACTCCGGCGATCAGCGCGATGATGGTCGCCCGCACGGCGATGACGCTCGCGGAGACGTCGGCCCCCTCGGCGGACAGGGCGGGCGCCACTCCCATGACCAGATCCGAACTGAGCGCCATGCCCTGGCCGGCGATGGCGATCGCGAGGGCCGCACCGAACGGCGGCAGTCCCACTCTCACCGCCGCGGGCAGCAGGATCGCGGCGATCAGCGGCAACACCGGGGTGGGCCAGAACGACACCGAGAGCAGAAACGTCACCACAGCCAGGACCACATAGGAGATGTGGCCATTTCGGAAGAGCCCGCGCAGTGGCCGGATCATCACCGAGTCCGCGCCGGCATGGCGCACCGCTCCGAGCATGGCGGTCACCAGCGCGATGATGATGAAAATGGGCAGCAGCTCGCGGGTACCGATGATCGCCGCGTTGAACACCGCGCCGAGACCGGTGGTGATGCTGCCGGAGAACGCCAGTCCGGTCAGGAAGGTCGCGATCATCGCCGGGGCGATCACGTTCTTCTTGGCGATGACCGTGACGATCAGCACGACGAGGCCGAGCAGGTACACCCAGTGCGCAATGGACACTGACGTCACCATCCAATCGGGACTGCGGTCGCCGCGCGGGGCAGAAAACGAAGCGGCCGGGAAAGGGTTTCACATGGGGCTGAACGGTCCGGGAGTGCAGTGGCTGAGGTCAATCGTGGGTGTCGAGAGTTTGTTCCATGGACCAACTTTGAACAATGCCGAGAACGCACACATCACCTGCCCTGCGGCTGTGCACTGTGTCCAGCGCCACTGGGCCGTCACAGCGCCGCGGCCACCAGTTGCACTTCGACGGGTGCGCCGGACGGCAGGGCGCACACCCCGATCGCGCTCCGTGCCGGCAAGGCGTCCACCCCGAGTTCCGCTGTGATCGCTGCGGAGGCGCCGTCGGCGACGGCCGATGCCGCGGTGAATTCCGGTGTGCAGGCCACGTACACGGTCATCTGCAGGCACCGCACTCCCGACGCGTCCGCGGGAAGCACCGACCGGACCGCGGCCAGTGCGTTGGTGGCGGCCAGCATCGCCGCTGCGCGGGCCGTGGGCAGGTCGACCTGTCGGCCGACGGTACCGGTGACCGTGAGTACCCCGTTGCGGCGTGGCGTCATCCCGGCGCTGAAGATGAGCCCGGCATGCAACGTCGCGGGGATGTAATCGCCCTGCGGCGCCGGGGCTTCGGTCCGTTCAGTCGACACCGAGCGCCACACCCTCCTGGCGGGGGTCGGCGGCACCGGTCAGCACGCCCCGGTCGTCGACGGAGATGAGTTGGGCGCTGCCACCGGCACCGAGATCGGGTTGCACGACGATGCGGTGCCCCAGAGCGGCGAGCTCGTCGCGCACCGCCGGGGGCAGGCTGGGCTCGACGCGCAGTTCGTCGAACGCGCCGATGACGTCGGCGTCCGAGCCCGGGAAGACGGTGAACCTGGATGCCGCGACTGCTTCGGCGGCATCGCGTCCGTGGTCCAGCAGGTGGGAGATCAGCTGCATGTTCCACTGCACCTGCCCGTCGCCGCCCGGGGTGTTGCCGACATGCTTCAGGGCGCCCGCATCGTCGGTGACGATCCAGGCATTGAGTGTGTGCAGCGGCTTTCGGCGCGGCTTCACCTCGTTGGGATGCCCGGGCATCAGGTACGCGCCCCGCCCCAGCCGGTTGTTGAGCACCACCCCGGTGCCGGGCACGCTGAACTTCGCGCCGAAGGTGAACGCCAGCGAGTGGATGAAACTCACCGCCCGACCGTCGGCGTCGACCGCCACCGTCGAGGTGGTGTCCCCCGCCGCGACCGCGATGCCGCTGCGCACTTCGATGCGGGCGTCGAGATCGCGGCGCTGCGCGTCCAGACGTTCGGCGTTGAGAATGTAGTCGGCGCCGTCACGTCGGTTATCGCTGCCGCACAAGGCAAATCGGTCCGCGAACGACAGTCGGGCCGCCCGTGCCAACCGGTCGATCGCGGCCGCCGACATCCACTCCGCGACGCCGAGGACACCGTCGCACAGCGCCGCCTGCTGCAATACCATCCATCCCGGTGTGGGCAGTGGTGTCTGGTGCAGCACCGCGCCGGCGTAGCGCCCGGTGAGCGCGGGTTCGGGTGTCACCTGCGCGCCCGCCGCCCATTCGTCACCGCTGAACGGTGCGCCGCCGGCCTGCAGCGCGGCCACCGCGCGTTCGGCGAACTCGCCGGTGTAGAAGCTACCGGGGTCGTGCGCCAGCATCCGGATGGTTGCCGCCAGTGCGGGCTGCGCCAAGCGGCGTCCGATGACGGGCGGAACACCCTGTGGCGCATAGATCTCAGCGAGTCCAGGGTCGGCCGCGACCGCGTCGGCAGCCGAGCTGACATCACCTGCGGTGCGCGCCGAGCACGGCAATCCGTTCTCGGCGATGCGGGCGGCGGGTTCCCACAGTTCCGGCAGCGACCTGGTGGCGCCGCCGCCGTGCAGCGCCACCAGCGCAGCGGGCGCGCCGGGCACCGCGACGGCCAGCGGGCCGTCCATCGGTATCGCGCCGAGGTGTTGCGCAGCATAGAAATCCGGGGTTCCACCGTCGGGCCCGAAGCCGGATCCGTTGACGGTCCACACCCGCCCGTCGGGTTCCCGGACCACTGCGAAGGCATCGCCACCGATACCGCACTGGCCGGGCAGGGTCAGCCAGGTCAGGGCGGCCATCGCCAGCGTCGCGTCGATGGCGTTCCCGCCGTCGGCCAGCACCCGCGCACCGGCGAGGCTGGCCGCCGGGTGACTGCTGCTGACCATGCCGCCTGCCGACAGGGCCGGCGGTCGCTGTGCCGCGGCCATCAGGCGCCCCGGCGGGCCCGGCGGGTCGGGCCCGCGGGCATCTCCCCGGGCTCCACACCCACGAAGATCTCCCCGTCACGTTCCTGGCACGGGAAGGTCTTGATGGGTTCGGTGGCCGGCGGGCTGATCGGCTCACCGGTCTCCAGGTCGAAGGCACTGCCGTGGCAGGAGCAGCCGATGCCGTCGTCGCGCAGCTTGCCCGACGACAGCAGGCAGTCCAGATGGGTGCAGTAGTTCGAGGTGGCGTAGGCCTTGCCGTTGAGCCGTGCCACGGCGAATTCGTGATCGCCGGAGTAGAACCGCCGGACGATACCCTCGGGCACCTGCCCGGATCGTGCTACCCGAACGAAATCCATTGTTGCTCTCCGTGTTTCTATAATTTGGCGGTTCTGCGATTCTGAGATTACCGGGTGTCAGGCGTTGAGGTAGACGGTCTTCTCGGCCAGGTAGAACTCCATCATGGACGCCCCGGCCTGTTCCTTGAAGGTGGCGGTCGACGAGGCCTTGTAGCCGCCGAACGGCGCGTTCATCGCCATCCCGGTGGTCGGCTGATTGATCTTGACCAGTCCGGTGCGCGACTCGCGTGCGAACCGCTGCGCGGTGGCCAGATCCGAGGTGACGATGGCCGCCGAGAGTCCGAACTCGGTCGCGTTGGCCAGCTCGATCGCCTCGTTCAGCGAGCCCGCCCGCTGGAAGGCCAGCAACGGGCCGAACACCTCTTCGGTGACGATGCGCATCGTGGGTTCGGTATCGGTGAACACGGCCGGTCGCACGAAATGGCCACCCGGACCGGCCGCCACGTCCACGGTGGTGCCGCCGCACCGCAGCCGCGCGCCTTCGGCGACCCCGACCGCCACGTAGTGGGCGAACTTGTCGAGTTGCTGCGCGCTGGCCAGCGCGCCCATGTCCACGCCGTCGTCGGCACCCGGGCCGACCACCAGGGCCTCGGTGCGCCGGATCACCCGCTCGACCAGTTCGTCGTGCACCGCATCGGTCGCGATCACCCGGCTGGTGCCGGTGCAGGCCTGACCGGACAACCCGAAGGCGCCCTTGACGATCAGCGCCGCGGCGCGGTCCAGGTCGGCGTCGTCGGCGACGAGCACCGGGTTCTTTCCGCCCATCTCCAGCTGGACCCGCCGGTGCGGGCCGACCCGGCCATGGATGGCGCGACCGACCTCGGTGGAGCCGGTGAACGTGATCGCCGCGATCCGCTCGTCGGCGGCCACGGCGGCCCCGGCCAGCCCGTCACCCTGGACCAGGGCGATCACCGAGGGCGGCAGCCCGCCGGCCAGCAGTGCCTCGACCAGACGCTGCCCCATCAGTGGGGTGATCTCGGAAGGCTTGAACAGCACCGGGTTCCCGACCGCCAGGGCCGGGCCGAGCTTGCGGGAAGGAATGTTGAGCGGGAAGTTCCACGGGGTGATCGCACCGACGACACCTACCGGTTCACGCAGTGTGTAGAGCAGGGTGTCGCCGACCGCGGGCAGCGTCACTCCCCCGCTGCGGGTCGCCTCCGCGGCGTAGAACCGCAGATTCGCCGGGGTACGGCTGACCTCCATGGTCGCTTCGGCGAGGGTCTTGCCCTCTTCGCGCACCAACTCGGCTATCAGGTCGGGACCGCGCTTCTGCAGTTCCGCCGCGGCCGATTCCAGGATCGCCGCGCGACGTTCGGGGGCCGTCGCGGCCCATTCCGGCGCGGCCTTCTCCAACCCGTCCACGGCGTTGGCCACATCGGCGGGCCCCGAGGCGGGGAAGGTCCCGATGAGATCGGCCGGGTCGGCCGGGTTGGTCCGGGTGAAGGTGTCTCCGGACAGGGCGGGCACCCAGGCGCCGCCGATGAAGTTGAGTCCTGTGGTCACTGCTGTACCTGCGATTCTTCGTCGATGTCTGCGTAGGCGAGGTCCCACAGATCGGTGTCCTCATCGCACAGCGCCGCGATGTCGACCTCGCGGCCCAGTAGCTCCCGCACGGCCATGATGTCCTCGCCGCGGTCGATGGCGAAGGCGCCGCACACAGCGGTGCCCTCCAGGTAGAAGCCGGTGAAGTCCAGTGCACCGACATCACCGCGGATCACCGGATCCCCCGTGGCGGTACCCACGAGCTGAAGGTTTCGTCCATGTTGGTCCGACCAGAACCACGGCGCATCGTCGGAGGGCGCATCGCGGCCGAGCATCGCGTTGGATACCGCCACGCCCTGCCTGCTGGCGTTGTCGAAATGTTCCAGGCGAATGTGGCGACCGGCCCGCTCGGAGTACCGGCGTGCCACGTCTCCGGCGGCGTAGATGTTCGGGATGCTGCTGCGGYCCGACGCGTCCACCACGATGCCGTCCTCGACACGCAGCCCGGAAGCCTCCGCGGCGGCGGTGTTCGGCGTGATGCCGATGCCGATCACGACGGCATCGGCCTCGAAAGGTGCTGCGGCGCCGGTCACCTCGATGAGCACACCGTCGGAGGTGGTCCGGATGCCGTCCAACCGCACTCCGGTGCGCAGCTGCACGCCGTTGTCGCGGTGCAGCCGGCTGACGGCCTCACCCATCGCGGCACCGAGGATGCGGGCCAACGGCACGGGTACCGATTCGAACACCGTGACCGCCACACCTGCGGCGGCCGCGGTGGCCGCGATCTCCAGGCCGATGAAACCCGCGCCGATGATGGCCAGCCGCTTCCCCGGCACCAGTACCGGGGCCAGCGCCACGGCGTCGTCGAGCGTGCGCAGGTAGTGCACGAGTTCGGGCCGCGGGCCGGGCACGGTCAGCGTTCTCGGCGTGCCTCCGGTGGCAAAAAGCACTGCGTCGGCGTCGATCTCGGTACCGGTGTCCAGCGTGACGCTCCGCGACGCCGGGTCCACCCGCAGCACGCTGGTTCCGGTGACGATCTCCACCTCGTTGTTGGCGATCCAGCTGGGGCGCAGGATCCAGAGGGCGGCCTCGCTGTCGGTGCCCGCCAGGAATTCCTTGGACAGCGGCGGGCGCTGATAGGGCGCGTGGGGTTCGTCCCCGATGAGCATGATTCGGCCGTCGAATCCCTGCCTGCGCAGGTTGCGGGCGGCGACGGCGGCAGCCTGCCCGGCGCCGACGGTGACGATGGTGCGCGGTGTCATGTCCGCGCCTCCTCTTCGGTGCGGGCCGGCACACGGCTCTCCGGCGCGAGATTGACGTAGATGGTGCCGTCGTCATCGACGCGCACCGGGTAGGTGGGCTGACAGAGGTCCTGATCGGCCTCGTAGCCGGTCTCCAGGTCGAACTGCCACTGATGGCCCGGGCAGATCACCTTGCCGTGCAGCAGCGTCCCCTTGAACAGCGAACGATCCTGGTGCACACAGAGATCGGCGAAGGCGTACACCCGCCCTTCGGTCTGGAACAGCGCGACAGCGACACCGTCGACCTCGACCCGCAGCTTGCGGCGTCTGCCCAGTTCTCGCGCGGTGGCGACCGCGGTCCACTCCATGATTCTCCTGTCCGAATCCGGCGCGTCCACGCTCGCGCAGCGGGCGTGGACGCACCGAAGTCACTCAGACCGCGACCGGCTCCAGCTCGGGCGCGACGTAGGTGTCATACAGACCCTTGGTGTAGGAGAAYCGCATCTCGGCTCCCCACCGCACCATCTGCAGGCAACGCTGCTGCAGCGGCACGGTGTCCGCGTGGTCCAGCACGATCTGGTAGCCGCGCTCGCCGTGCACCACATCGGAGGTGATGTGCAGATCGAAGAACTCGATCTCGTCC